>JAKFUQ010000296.1 GCA_021732645.1 Rhizobacter sp.
TTCTGAGCACGCTGCCCGGCCTGCGCGACGCCATCGTCGACGGCGCTGACAGTGTGGGCGGCATGGCGGTCGAGTCGTTTTGAGCGCACAGCGGTTCCCGTTCCCCGCGGTTCTGAAACACCTGCCGCTGCCGATCATCGGTGCGCCGCTGTTCATCATCAGCACGCCGGCGCTGGTGATCGCGCAGTGCAAGGCGGGTGTCGTCGGCGCGATGCCTGCATTGAACGCCCGCCCGGCGTCGCAACTCGACGACTGGCTGGCCGAGATCACTGAAACGCTGGCCGCCCACGACGCGGCGAACCCTCAGCAACCGGCTGCGCCATTCGCGATCAACCAGATCGTTCACAAGAGCAACGACCGCCTCGAGCAGGACATGGCGATGTGCGTGAAGCACAAGGTGCCGATCGTCATCACCTCGCTCGGCGCGCGCACCGAGATCAACGACGCAGCCCACAGCTATGGTGGCGTGGTGCTGCACGATGTCATCAACAACGGCTTTGCCCGAAAGGCAATTGAGAAGGGCGCTGACGGGTTGATCGCGGTGGCCGCAGGTTCCGGAGGCCATGCTGGCGTGAAGAGCCCGTTCGCGCTGATTGCCGAAATCCGCGAGTGGTTTGACGGCCCGCTGGCGCTCAGCGGCGCAATCGCCACCGGCGCTGCGGTGCTGGCCGCGCAGGCGATGGGCGCCGACTTCGCCTACATCGGCTCGGCCTTCATCGCGACCGACGAAGCGCGTGCCTGCGACGCTTACAAGCAAATGATCGTGGACAGCACCAGCGACGACATCGTCTACAGCAACCTGTTCACCGGCATCCACGGCAACTACCTCAAGGGCTCGATCCGCGTGGCCGGGCTGGACCCTGACGCCTTGGCCACGAGCGACGCCAACGCGATGAATTTCGGTGCTGACGCCGCCGCAGGCGCGAAGACCTGGAAGGACATCTGGGGCAGCGGTCAGGGCATCGGCGCGGTCAAACAGGTGCGGCCCGCCCACGAGTTGATCGCACGCCTGCGCGACGAGTACGAGCTGGCACGCGCAAGGCTGACGGTGCGCTGACAGCAGCATCAGGCCTGCAATCACAGTGCATTTGGCACCGCTGGCGCGACAACTTCGGGTGTTAAAGTTGTGCCCGAGACTTCAACGGTCCTTCCCGTCCCTACAGCTGGTTTTCAGCTCAGTCGGGTCGCTAGTCCGCCCACCGGTGCAGCCGGGTCGCGGAAGGTTTTTAACCCACTATCGCGCTGGAAACCGGCGCAAGAGGTGAGCGAAATGATGCAGGAATACAGAGCGAACTCGCATCTGTTCGGTGGTAACGCGCCCTACGTCGAGGAGATGTACGAGGCCTACCTCGACAACCCCGGCTCGGTCTCCGAAAACTGGCGATCCTATTTCGACGCGTTGCAGCACCTGCCCGCTGTCGACGGTACCGACGAGCGCGACGTGGCCCATGCGCCGGTGGTCGAATCGTTCGCACAGCGTGCGAAGGCCAACGCATTTGGCAACCGCGCCAGCGCGTCCGATCTGGCCATCGCCCGCAAGCAAGTGCATGTGCAGTCGCTGATTGCGGCCTACCGCTTCCTGGGCTCGCGCTGGGCCGATCTCGATCCACTCAAGCGGCAGGAGCGCCCGAAGATTCCCGAGCTCGAACCGGTGTTCTACGACCTGACCGAGTCCGACATGGACATCACGTTCAGCGCCACCAACACCTACTTCTCGACCGCCGAGAACATGACGTTGCGGCAGATCCTGCAGGCGCTGCGCGAAACCTACTGCGGCTCGATCGGTGCCGAGTACATGCACGTCACCGAGCCGATCGAAAAGCGCTGGTGGCAGATGCGGCTGGAGGCCGTGCGCTCGAAGCCGCATTTCAGCGCCGAGGAGAAGAAGCACATCCTCGACCAGCTCACCGCGGCCGAAGGCCTGGAGCGCTATCTGCACACCAAGTACGTCGGCCAGAAGCGTTTCTCGCTCGAGGGTGGTGAGAGTTTCATCGCCTCGATGGACGAACTGGTGCAACGCGGCGGCGTCAAGGGCGTGCAGGAAATCGTCATCGGCATGGCCCACCGGGGGCGGCTCAACGTGCTCGTCAACACCCTCGGCAAGACGCCAGCCGAGTTGTTCGCCGAGTTCGACCACACCGCGCCGGAGGCTTTGCCCTCCGGTGACGTGAAGTACCACCAGGGTTTTTCCAGCGACGTGACCACGCCGGGTGGACCGGTGCACCTGAGCCTCGCGTTCAACCCCTCGCACCTGGAGATCGTCAACCCAGTGGTCGAGGGTTCGGTCAAGGCGCGGCTGGACCGCCGCGGCGACGCCAAGGGCAGCTCGGTGCTGCCGATCATCGTTCACGGCGACGCGGCATTTGCCGGTCAGGGCGTGGTCATGGAGACGCTGGCGCTGGCTCAAACCCGTGGCTACTTCACCGGCGGCACGGTGCACGTGGTCATCAACAACCAGATCGGCTTCACCACCAGTGACCCGCGCGACACGCGCTCCACGCTGTATTGCACCGACGTGGTCAAGATGGTCGAAGCCCCCGTGCTGCACGTCAATGGCGATGACCCCGAGGCGGTGGTGCTGGCCACGCAGATGGCGCTCGACTATCGCCAGGAATTCAGCAAGGACGTGGTCGTCGACATCGTCTGCTTCCGCAAGCTCGGCCACAACGAGCAGGACACCCCGGCACTGACGCAACCGCTGATGTACAAGAAGATCGCGCAGCATCCCGGCACGCGCAGGATGTACGCCGACAAGCTGGTGGCGCAGGGCGTACTCACTGCCGACGGCCCCGACGCGCTGGTCAAAGCCTTTCGCGCCGCCATGGACGAAGGCAAGCATGCGCACAGTCCGGTGCTGACCAACTACAAGAGCAAGTTCGCGGTCGACTGGGCGCCGTTCCTCGGCAAAAAGTGGACCGATGCGGCAGACACTGCGCTGCCGCTTTCCGAGATCAAGCGGCTGGCTGAGCGGATCACCGCGCTGCCCAAGCAATTCAAGGCCCATGCGCTGGTCGAGAAGGTGCTGGCCGACCGTGCTGCGATGGGTCGAGGCGAGATGAATGTCGACTGGGGCATGGGCGAACATCTGGCCTTCGCCTCGCTGGTTGCCAGCGGTTATGCGGTGCGCCTGTCGGGCGAAGACTGCGGTCGCGGCACCTTCACCCACCGCCATTCGGTGCTGCACGACCAGAACCGCGAGAAGTGGGACGAGGGCACCTACACGCCGCTCAAGCATGTGGCTGAAGGCCAGGCACCGTTTGTGGTGATCGACTCGCTGCTGTCCGAAGAAGCGGTGCTCGGATTCGAGTACGGCTACGCCTCGGCCGAGCCGAACACGCTGGTCATCTGGGAAGCGCAGTTCGGCGACTTTGCCAACGGCGCGCAGGTCGTGATCGACCAGTTCATTGCCTCGGGTGAGGTCAAGTGGGGCCGCGCCAATGGTCTCACGCTGATGCTGCCGCACGGCTACGAAGGGCAGGGCCCGGAGCACTCGTCGGCGCGCCTCGAACGCTTCATGCAGCTCGCTGCCGACAACAACATGCAGATCGTGCAGCCGACCTCGGCCAGCCAGATCTTCCATGTGCTGCGTCGCCAGATGGTGCGCATGTTCCGCAAGCCGCTGGTGATCCTGACGCCGAAGTCGCTGCTGCGCGCGAAAGACGCCGCGTCGCCGCTCAGCGAATTCACCAAGGGCGAGTTCCGCACCGTCATCGGCCCGAGCAACCCGGACATCGAACCGGAGAAGGTCAAGCGGGTGATTGCCTGCTCGGGCAAGGTGGCCTATGACCTGCGCAAGCGCCGCGATGCGAAGAAGCAGAACGACACCGCCATCGTGCTGGTGGAGCAGCTGTACCCGTTCCCGCACAAGGCTTTCGCAGCGGAGCTGAAGAAGTACCCCAACGCCACCGAGATCGTCTGGTGCCAGGACGAGCCGCAAAACCAGGGTGCCTGGTTCTTCGTGCAGCACTACATCCACGAGAACATGACCGAGGGACAGAAGCTGGGTTACGCCGGACGCCCTGCGTCTGCCTCACCCGCAGTCGGCTACTCCCATCTGCACCAGGAGCAGTTGAAGTCGCTGCTCGATCAGGCCTTCGGCAAGCTGAAAGGCTTCGTCCTCAGCAAGTGACACACGTTCAGGCGGCAGGCAGCGTCGTCCCTGACGCTGCCTGCCCGCCCACCGCACGTCACCCCCGATCACACCCCCACATTCACAGAACAGATTCGCCGTCGGCCTGCGCGGCTGCCGGTTGAAGTCAAAGAAAGAAGACCATGTCCATCGTTGAAGTCAAAGTTCCGCAACTGTCCGAATCGGTAGCCGAAGCCACGCTGTTGCAGTGGAAGAAGAAGCCCGGTGAAGCGGTCACCCTCGATGAGATCCTGGTCGAGATCGAAACCGACAAGGTCGTTCTGGAAGTGCCGGCGCCGGCATCGGGCGTGATGGCGCAGCTGGTCAAGAACGACGGTGAGAGCTGCGTGGCCGAGGAAGTCATCGCGCGCATCGACACCGCGGCCGTGGCGCAGGTCAGCCCGCTGGAGGTCAAGGCGGTCGCACCGCAGGCCGTGACGCCACCACCGGCGCCGGCCGCGGGTGCCGCCAGCGGTGTCGCGATGCCAGCGGCCGCCAAGATCATGGCCGACAACCAGTTGGACGCAGGCTCGGTGTCCGGCACTGGCAAGGGCGGTCGCGTCACCAAGGGCGATGTCACCGCGGCGCTGGCCGCGGGCCTGCAGGCGCCGGTGGTCGCTGCGGCGCCCGCCAAAGCGGCTCCGGTTGCAGCTGCGGTCGCGCGGGCCCTGCCGTCGGTGCCCGCACCGGTTGCCATCAACCTGGGCGATCGCCCTGAGCAGCGGGTGCCGATGTCGCGCCTGCGTGCGCGGGTCGCCGAGCGGCTGCTGCAATCGCAAGCCACCAATGCGATCCTGACCACGTTCAACGAGGTGAACATGGCGCCGGTGATGGAAATGCGCAAGCGCTTCCAGGAGAAGTTTGAAAAAGAGCACGGCGTGAAGATCGGCTTCATGAGCTTCTTCGTGAAGGCGGCCGTGGCGGCGCTGAAGAAGTACCCGGTCATCAACGCCTCGGTTGACGGCAACGACATCGTCTACCACGGTTACTTCGACATCGGCATTGCGGTCGGCTCACCGCGCGGCCTGGTCGTGCCGATCCTGCGCAATGCCGATCAGATGAGCTTCGCCGATATCGAGAAGAAGATTGCCGAGTTCGGCAAGAAGGCCGGCGAAGGCAAGCTGACGCTCGACGACCTGACCGGTGGCACCTTCTCGATCTCCAACGGCGGCACTTTCGGCTCGATGCTGTCCACGCCCATCATCAACCCGCCGCAGTCGGCCATCCTCGGCGTGCATGCCACCAAGGACCGCGCGGTGGTCGAGGGTGGGCAGATCGTGATCCGCCCGATGAACTACCTCGCGATGTCGTATGACCACCGCATCATCGACGGCCGCGAAGCCGTGCTGGGCCTGGTCGCGATGAAGGAAGCGCTGGAAGATCCGGCGCGACTTCTGTTTGACATCTAACGCTGACATCAAAGAAAGCCGATTCATGAGCAAGCAATTCGATGTCGTCGTCATCGGCGGCGGCCCTGGCGGTTACGTGGCCGCGATCCGCGCCGCGCAGCTCGGCTTCAACACCGCCTGCATCGACGAGTGGAAGAACGACAAGGGCGGCCCTGCGCCGGGCGGCACCTGCACCAACGTCGGCTGCATCCCGTCGAAGGCGCTGCTGCAGTCCAGCGAGCACTTCGAGCATGCCGGGCACAGCTTTGCCGATCACGGCATCGGCCTGAAGGACCTGAGCATCGATGTGACCAAGATGCTGGGCCGCAAGGATGCGGTGGTGAAGCAGAACAACGACGGCATCCTGTACCTGTTCAAGAAGAACAAGGTAACCTTCTTCCACGGCCGCGGCGCGTTCCTGAAGACCGGCGAGGCGGGCTACGAGATCCAGATCACAGGCGCGGCGGATGAAGTCATCTCCGGCAAGCACATCATCCTGGCCACCGGCTCGAACCCGCGCTCGCTGCCGGGGGCGGACTTCGACGAGGACAAGATCCTGTCGAACGACGGCGCCTTGCGCATCGGCGCGGTGCCCAAGCGCCTGGGCGTGATCGGCTCTGGCGTGATCGGCCTGGAAATGGGTTCGGTGTGGCGCCGGCTCGGGTCGGATGTGACCGTGCTCGAAGGCCTGCCGACCTTCCTCGGTGCGGTCGATCAGCAAATCGCCAAGGAAGCGCACAAGGCCTTCACCAAGCAGGGTTTGAAGATCGAACTGGGCGTGAAGATCGACAAGGTGACGTCGGGCAAGTCGGCTGTCACCGTGAGCTACGCGAATGCCAAGGGCGAGGCCACGAAGCTTGAGGTCGACAAGCTGATCGTGTCGATCGGTCGCGTGCCGAACACGATCGGACTGAACCCCGAAGCCGTCGGCCTGAAGCTCGACGAGCGCGGCGCGATTGCCGTCGATGACCACTGCCGCACCAACCTGCCCAACGTGTGGGCGGTCGGCGACGTGGTGCGCGGCCCGATGCTGGCGCACAAGGCGGAGGAAGAGGGCGTGGCGGTGGCCGAGCGCATTGCCGGGCAGCATCCGCATGTCAATTTCAACACCGTGCCCTGGGTGATCTACACGGCGCCCGAAATCGCCTGGGTCGGGCAGACCGAGCAGCAGCTCAAAGCCGAAGGCCGCGAGTACAAGGCCGGCACCTTCCCCTTCCTGGCCAACGGCCGGGCCCGTGCGATGGGTGACACCACCGGCATGGTCAAGATGCTGGCTGACGCGACGACCGACGAAATTCTCGGCGTTCACATCGTCGGGCCGTTCGCCTCCGAGCTGATCGCCGAGGCGGTGGTGGCGATGGAGTTCAAGGCCAGTGCCGAAGACATCGCACGCATCTGCCACGCGCACCCGTCGCTCAGCGAATCGACCAAGGAAGCCGCACTCGCGGTCGACAAGCGCACCTTGAACTTCTGACCAGGAATGGGGCAATCGCCATGCCCGTTCGCCAGCTCTATGAACAGACCCTTGCCGAACGGGGCTACAGCGCCGACGCGGCGCAGCTGGCGGCGATCGACGCGCTGGAGCGCTGCGAGAACGAGTGGATCGCCTACAAGTCGCGGCGCCGCAATTCGCTGACCCGGCTGCTGATTCGTCCGGAAATACCGCGCGGCGTCTACCTGTACGGTGGTGTCGGCCGTGGCAAGAGCTTCCTGATGGATTGCTTTTTCAATGCAGTGCCACTGCAACGCAAGGTGCGTCTGCACTTCCACGAATTCATGCGCGAAGTGCACCGCGAGCTGGCCGACCTGCACGGCACGGTGAACCCGCTGGAGGAGCTGGGCAAGCGGATGTCGCGTCGCTTCCGGCTGATCTGCTTCGATGAGTTTCACGTGGCAGACATCACCGACGCGATGATCCTGTACCGGCTGCTGGAGTCGCTGTTCAACCACCGCGTCAGCATCGTCACCACGTCGAATTTCCACCCCGACGGGCTGTACCCGAACGGCCTGCACCGCGAGCGTATCCTGCCGGCCATCGAGCTGCTGAGAACCCGATTGCAGATCGTCAATGTCGACGCAGGCACCGACTACCGGCGCCGCACGCTCGAACAGATGGCGCTGTATCAAACGCCGCTCGGGCCAGGCTCCGAGGCCGCGATGGCATCGGCTTTCGACCGCTTGGCTGAGGCCAAGGACGAGAACCCTGTGCTGAACATCGAGCACCGCACGCTCCAGGCAAGAAGGCGTGCTGGTGGTGTGGTGTGGTTCGACTTTCAGGAACTGTGCGGTGGTCCCCGGTCACAGAACGACTACCTGGAGTTGGCCGCGCGCTTTCACACCGTGCTGGTCTCCGGCGTCGTGCAGATGTCACCCCGCCTTGCTTCTGAAGCACGGCGCTTCACCTGGCTGGTGGATGTGCTGTACGACCGGCACGTGAAGCTGATACTGTCGGCGGAGGTGGAGGCTGAATCGTTGTACACCGAAGGCCCCCTGTCCCATGAATTTCCCAGAACGGTGTCACGGTTGCATGAAATGAGAACTGCCGAATTCCTTGCACTGGCCCGCCGCGTGGTCGAGACGGCGCTCACATGAGGCTGCTGATGTCGGCACGTCTGAGTTCTGCGTTCGTGCTGGTGGGCGTGGCTATGATGGCGGTTTGCTTGGTGGCCGTCGCTGCGGCGACCGACGACAAGAAGCGTGTGGCGCAAGCCCGTGCGCAGGCCGACGCCGACCTCGCAGCGCAAGAGGCCCTGTGTCGTCAGCGCTTCGCCGTGACACCCTGCCTGCTCGATGCCCGTGAAC
>JAKFUQ010000099.1 GCA_021732645.1 Rhizobacter sp.
GTTGGCTGGGGTGCAAACCCCCATGCGCAATACTGTGTCGGGGATGGTGGAATGTCCTTACAAGCGGCGTGAAATCACATTGCCGGGGCGACGCCACCCACGGTCCGCGCGCGCAGCCAGGGCCACGCAAAGCGGTCGAGCGACCAGCGGCCTGGGCCCCACAGCAGCAGGCCCGCCAGCACGCTGCCCCAGAAGATGTGCTGCTGCAGCGCCGGGATCGGCATCTCCTCGACGCTGATGACGGCAACGATGTTCAAGATGAACAAGCCAGCGGCAGCAAAGCGACCCGCGAAGCCGAAAAGTATCAGCGCCGGCAGGATCAGTTCGGCGCCGGTGCCGAGCACCGCGGCCACTTCCGGGCTGAGCAGTGGCACGCGGTACTCCTCGGTGAACAGCAAGACGGTGGTTTCCCAGTCGGCGATCTTGGTCAGCCCCGAGCGAAAGAACACGCCCGCGATGAACCAGCGTGCCAGCAATTGCGCGGCAGGTTGCAGGGCATTGAGGCCGCGGACGGCCAGATCGGTCAGCGTCCAGAGGCCAGAAAGGGCCGATGTCGGGGGGGATGTGTTCATTGATGCAGCTCCAAGATGAGTGGAATCAGTCGCCAGCGACCGCGATTCCTTTCAACCAACCGGCGGCCAGCGCGGTGTGCAGCCACTCCGCCAGGTCGAACGGGTCGGCGCTAGACGGCTCGGACACTGCGTCCAGCGCCTCGGCCAAAGAGTCGCCCGCCAGCAAATGTTGTGTCCAAGTCGCAGTGGCGCTGTCGATGCGGTGTACCTGAGCCCGCCAACCCGAACGGCACACCACGGCAGACTCGGCCACGCCCGCCTGCAAAGCATCACGGGCGGTGGCCAGCGCCTCGGGCGCAGCCGCCTCGCGATGGGCCTCGTGCAGGGTGACGACCGGCCAGCGCGACACCAGCACCGCAAGCCCTGGCCGCAGTTGCAGGTGCAAGCGCTGCGGATCGGTGTCCCCGAGGCGGGCCAGCGACGCCGCGTCGAAGCTCGCATCGGCTGCCCGTTCGCACTGGTGCACCGCCCAGTCGAGCCGGGCGCAGTCGCCAAGGTAGGGCCAGTCGGCCAGCGCGGGATGAGCGTCCAGCGCCTCGCCCAACGCCGCACCCCACTGCGCGAGATCACCGCACACCGGCGGCTGCGCAGCCCACAGCTCGCGGGCGAGTTGCTCGAAGTCGGCGGCGCCGACCAAGGCGCACACGGTGGGGTAAGCCGCAGCCAAGGCGCGCGCGCCGTTGGCCGCGCCGTTGCCGCGGTAGGCCTGCAAGCCGCGGGCGACTGTCACGGATGCGTCGACACACCAGGTGGCCAGGGCCTGCGATGCGCCAGCGTCGGGGGGCCACAAGGCCGCCAGCAAGGCCTGCTGGCGCGCGGCTTCGCGCGCGATGCCGCTGTCGTTGGGCGCCGACTCGCTCATGCGCGCAGCCGGCTGAGGCGCTCGGTGGCTTGCTGCGCCTCGGCCAACAACACCGCCAGCGGCGGCATGTCCGTGTCCCACTCCATCAGCGTGGGCACAGTGCCAAAGCGCTGCAACGCGTGGTCGTACAGCGTCCACACCGCCGGGCGCACCTTGCTGCCGTGGTCGTCGATCACGATGTCGAGCAGTTCGCAGTAACCGGCCAGGTGGATCTCGCCGACGATGCCCAGGGGCAGCGCGTCGATGTAAGCCAAGCCCTGCGCCAGTGGATCGGGCCCGCGCTCATTGAGCGCATTGACCATCAGGTTGTTCACATCGAGCAGCAGGCCACAGCCGCTGCGCTGGCACAGCAGGGTGAGGAACTGGGCCTCCGCCAGCGTGCTGTCCTGGTACGACAGGTAAGCCGACAAGTTCTCGACCAGCAAGGGGCGCCGTAGCCGGTCCTGCACCCGGCTGACGTTGTCGGCAAGGATGGTCAGCGCGGCGTCGGTGTAGGCGATCGGCAGCAGGTCGCTGGCATGCAGCACCTGCCCACCAGGGCGCACCGGTGCGCGAGCGAAGCAGGCGTGATCCGACACGCGCGCCGGAGCGATGCGCTGCACCAGCCGTTCCAGGCGATCGAGGTGCCAGGCATCAACACCGGCAGCCGACCCCAGCGACAGCCCGACGCCGTGCAAGCTGACGGGGTAGTGTTCGCGCGCCGCATCAAGTACGGCCAACGCGGCACCGCCGTCGGCGTAGAAATTCTCGGAGTGAACTTCTACGAAACCGACGACGGGCCGCTCTTCAATGACCTGCGCATAGTGCGCATGCCGCAGGCCGATCCCCGCGATGCAGGCAGGCGCTGCGGGCGCAGGCATGGCCAATCGGTCGGGCCTACTTCTTCAGCGCCTTCTTGGCTTCGTCGGCGGTTTTGCCACCCAGCGATGCGCAGGTGCCCTTGGCCACGTACTTCCACTCGTCAGCGGCGTTGTCGGCGCTGGCCTGGCCTGCGCACGAGTGCGTGCCCGAAAGGTTGGCGCAGTCGTTGGCACCGGCCTTGGCGATGCCGAAACACTTTTCCTTGGCCGGTGCGTCAGCTGCCGAGGCGGTCGACAGGACACCGAGGGCCAGAACAGAGGCCAGGGCAGAGGTGGCGATGAGGCGATGGTTCATGGGGGACTCCAAATAGTGCGGGTTGATTGATTCGCGTGAGCCAAGCGTGCTCGGCACTTGCCAGCTTGAGTCGGGCTGGACGGGCTTCCCTTACGTGCCCTTGCAAAGGTGCACCGCGTGGAGATTGTGCAATGTGCCACACCCATCAAAGCAAGAACATGACCGCCGCCACCGCCGTGGGAAGCAGCGCACCCAGCAACAACCCGCCCGCACCGATCGACTGATCGTCGAAGCCATGTTTGAGCAAGGTGACCCCGGAGGGGTTGGGTGCGTTGGCAATCACGGTCAGTCCGCCCCCCGCCACGGCACCGGCCACCAGCATGTACTTGGCCGGATCGGTCATGCCCTCGATCAACGAACCGAGGTAGGTCAGTGCCGCGTTGTCGGTCAGGGCAGTGAGCCCCAGCGCGCCGAAAAACAGCGCCGTGGGCTCCAGCCCCGAAACGATGGGTTGCAGCCACCACCGCTGCAAACCGCCGAGCACGACCAGCCCCGCGAGGAAAAACCCCACCAACAGCGCTTCTTTCAGGATCAGCGGGTTTTGGTACCGCGAATACGCCTGCGTGTAGCCGAGGAACAGCATGAACGCGCCGAGAAAAATCACCGGATGGTGCGCAAACACCACCACCACCGACAGCACGGCCAGGTGCACCGCGGTGACCACCCATGGGATCGACAGGTTGCGGTCGGCTGGCAACGGCGGCGCAGGCTCTCTCAGGTGCTGGCGCAGCAGCACCGTCACCACCGTGGCGTTGATGACCACCGCGATGGCCGCCCGCCAGCCGAACGTGCTGGCCATGAAAGCACTGTCCCACTGCCAGGTGGCCGCGACCATCAACACGGGTGGCGCTGCGAACGAGGTCAGCGTGCCGCCGATCGACACGTTGACGAACAACACGCCGAGCGCGCCGTACTTCAACCGCTCTGGGATGCCGGGTCGAAACACCAGCGGCGCCAGCATCAGCGCAGCCAGCGTCATGGCCGCAGGCTCGGTGATCAATGAGCCGACCAGCGGCACCAGCGCCAGGCACAGCCAGACACGAACCACCGCGGTGCGCAGTGGCACCCACCTGGCCAACTGCTCGATGACTTGCTTGATGGCGTCGAGCACCGGTTTCGAGGCGGCCACCACCATGATCACGAAGACGAACAACGGCTCGGTGTACTGCCGTGATTCGGCATACGCAATGGCTTTGTCGCCGCCGTCGATCAGCGCCATCAGGCCGATCAGCACGAAGGCCCAGAAACCGAACACCACCTCCACCTCGCCCAGGAGGTGAAACAGCCCCGCATTGCCCACACTGCGTTGGGCCAGTCGCTCAAAGTACTTGACCGAGAAAGTGTGCAGCAGCGCGATCGCGAAGATCACCGCAGCGACCAGGTCGATCGTGCTCACAGGATCTGCGCCAGCGGAATGCCGGCCGCCCGTTCATCGGCCTTCAGCGTCGATATCAACAGGGCGAGGTCGCGATCCAGGCTCAGCAGCGTCTGCGCGTCGAGTCGGGCCAGCGCTTCGGGCAACACGCCCATGAAGGGGCCAGGGGTCTTGCGCAGGACACGCGTGCCGGGCGGCAGGATACGCAGTTGAACGGTTCGGCGATCCGGCCCGTTCTTCTCGGCAGCCACCATCCCGGCATTGACCAGGGTGCGGACCAGGTTGCTGGCGGTCGTCTGATGGATGTCCATGGCCAGCGCCAGAGCGTTCATGCCCATGCCTCGGTTCGCACGGATCACGCTCAGCGCCCAGACCTGCGCACCGCCCACACCGGCCCGCTTCTCGACCTGCTGAAAGTGGGTCTTGACTGCATTGAACACCAGACGGAACCGTCTCAGCACCAGAGCGACGGGCTCGCTGGGTTGGCCAGTCGGTGCAGCTTTTGTAGCCATCGTCTTCTTGCCGGGCATGAGTCCGTCACAACAGGTCAGTCAGGGCAACGATTGTCGGTGCACAGACAACCATCCCAGCATCCGTTCGAGAAACATCGCCATTTCATTGGGCCCGTCCAGAAAATACTGCGCTCGGGATGCCGGATTGTCTCGGCCCACGCGCACCGTCAGCCAGCCCGCGGGTGCGCCCGCGAACACCGGTTCATCGTTGACGTCGTCACCCGCGAAGATCGCGCAACTCGCGCCACACCGCGCCACCAGTGCATGCACCGCGTTCGCTTTGTCGGGTGCATCCACGGGCGACACGTTGACGACCATCTTGCCGGAGAACACGTGCAGCGTGGCGGCCAACGGCGCCAGCCATTCATGAATCGATGCCAGCGCGCGTTCGCGCTGCCTCGACAGGCGGTAGTGCAAGGCCAACGACATCTGCTTGTCTTCGACGGTGATGCCCAGCGCCTGCAGTTCACTGCGACGCTTCCAGAGCAAAGCGCGCAAAGGGTTCAGCGCCGGTGACGGTCGCAAGGACGCGCCACTGGCGACTTCCTCTTCAGCCCCATGGTTGCCAACGACGTACATCGGCTCGAAATCGAGCTTGGGGCGCACGTCGGCCACAGACCGGCCGGTGATGATCGCCACCGGCAGCTGGGCGCTCAAGGCCCGCAGACGCGACGACACGCCACAGGACATTCGGGCATCGTCGGGTCGGGCGACGATGGGCGCCAAGGTGCCATCGAAATCGAATGCCAGCAAAGGCTGATTCCGCAGCGTGGCCGCCAGCATGGCCTCGCCCTCGTGAGTAAACAGGTGTTGCATCGGTGCGTAGTGTCTCTCTCGGTAGGGGTTCACCCCGTCTGGTGGCGCCGCACACGGGCCTCGATGCGCGCGCGCAGACGCCAGCGCCCGGCGTCTGCAAGCATGCGGCCCGCCCAGCGGAACACGTTGAACTCCCGCACCGTGCTGCGCAGGCTGGACATCCGCTCGCGCTGCTCGGCCAGCGGCATCAACGCGGCGCGGTTCAGTGCATCGGCAGTCTCTTCAACATGGTAAGGATTGACCACCAGCGCCTCCGACAATTCGCGGGCTGCGCCGGCAAAGCGGCTCAGCACCAGCACCCCACGAAGGTCATCGCGGGCGGCAACGAACTCCTTGCAAACCAGGTTCATGCCATCGTGCAGACTGGTCACCACACAAATGTCGGCCGCACGGAACAGCTCCACCACCGAATCATGCTCATGATGCTGCGCCAGCAGATGCACGGGCTGGTAGTCAGGGCGACCGAAGCGCTCATTGATGCGTTGTGCAACATGCTGGATCCGCTCTTGGAAGCTGCGGTACTCGTCCAGCGCGGTGCGGGTCGGTGCGGCGACCTGCACAAAGACGAAGCGTCCGATCCACGATGGCCACTTTTCAAGGAGACGTTCGACCGCATTCAGACGTTCAAGGATGCCCTTGGTGTAGTCGAAGCGATCAATACCGACCGCCAGACAAACGTTCTCTGGCAGGCCCAGACGCTCAATCACTGCCTGCCGAGCGGCAGCGACAGAGCTCCAGCCGGCGACCTCTGCATCGGTGGGCCATTCGATGGAGATCGGATAACTCTCGACCAGCGTTTCCTTCTCCTGATACGCGATGGTCGAGTGCTCGTGCTCGATGCGCGCTTCGAGGTAACGGTCGACCGTCTCGATGAAATTCTTGCAGTGGAATCGCGTGTGGAAGCCAAGGATCGTGCTGCCCAGCATGCCCTGCAGGATCTCGCGCCGCCACGGGCAGATGCCGAACGATTCAGGATTCGGCCACGGGATGTGCCAGAAAGTCAGGATGGTGGCCTGAGGCAGCTTCTCGCGGATCATCGCGGGCAACAGCGCAAAGTGGTAGTCCTGCACCAGCACCACCGGGTCGTCGCTGCGCGCCTCGGCGATCACCGCGTCGGCAAACCGCTGGTTGATGGCGCGGTAGGCCTACCAGTCAGACTCTCGGAACACCGGACGTACATGCGCAACGTGGCACAGCGGCCACATGCCCTCGTTGGCAAAGCCGTAGTAATAGCCTCGCTCCTCTTCAGCGGTCATCCAGATGCGGCGCAGCCCATAGTCGTCCTGCCCAGACGGAACCCGCACCCGATCGCTGGCGTCAACGACCTCGCGATCGGCGCTGCCGCTGCCATGGGCGATCCAGGTGCCGGAACAGGCACGCATCACCGGTTCGACCGCTGTCACCAACCCGCTGGCAGGGCGTTTGACGACCACACCATCGGCCGTGCGCTCGTGGATATAGGGTTCGCGGTTGGAGACCACGATCACCTGATCACCGGCCAGTTGTGTTCGCAGCAGAACGCGCAGCCGGTCGGCGGTCCACTCGGCTTCCGGCCCCTGGGCGCGCCGGCATTCATCTTCCAGATCACGCAGCCGGGTCCGCAGGTCGGCGGCGAACGGCGCCAGCTCTGGCGCTGGCAGCAAGGGGCTGAGCAGGCCTTCGCCGCGCATGATCGCGCGTGCACCGTTGACCCAGCCGCGCCAGCTGAGCTGTGCAACGACGATGGTGATCAGGGCAATCACCAGACCCAGCACCGTGATCAGGCCGATCAGGTAGCGGCTGGTTTCCTGACTGCGTCGTTCGATGAAGCTCATGTCGTGAAGCAGCACGAGGTTGCCGACGAGTTCTTCCGTCACCGCGACCTGTTCGGACGGATTGGCGACCGGCACCGGCAGCCGCCAGGGCTCTGCCTCAACGCCTGCGGCAGAAGGTGGCGCCACGCTGTCGATGCTGCCCAGCGGTGGTGATGGGCGATGGCCCGTGACCCGGTGCACACCGACATGCACGGTTCCGCCTGCGAGCGACAGCCGGGGGTCCGGCCGTGCGGCCAGACCGATCGCTACACCGCAGCCCAGCGTGTCGGGGAAGTGGCTGGTGCGCTGCAGGAGGTGACCACCGGGGTCACACAGGCCGAGCGCAAACAGCCGCTCGTCCTGCGCCGATCGATCGAACAGTGGGGCCAGCCGACCGAGTTGGCCGTTGACCAAGGCGTCGGCGACAGAGTCGGACAGCGCATTGGCCACCAAGACGCCACGGCTGTTGAGGTCGCGACTGAACCATCGAAGCGTCAGCTGATCGAGCAAAGGGACAGCTACCGAGGCCGCCGCAATCAGCGTGGCCAGCAAGGGCAGCAGGAAGCGCAATTGCAGACGAATGGATTTCAGCGCGGTCCAGGGTTGGCGCTTCCAAGGCAGACTCCAGCGGGGGCTCGGGGTAGATTCCATGGTCAATACGTTTGTGCAAATGTATATTCAATTTGAAATCACCCTGGAATCACCATGAATCACCATGCCGTTACAAGTCCGCTGCCCGCTGTGTCGAATCGGCCACGAGCCGATCTTGAACTGGCGTTGATCGGCAACTGCACCATCAGCGCGTTGGTCGATGGCAAGGGCAGCGTGGTTTGGTGCTGCATGCCGCGTTTCGACAGCACCCCGGTCTTCGACGCGCTGTTGAACAGCGCCGACGGCGTGCCGCTGGACGGCGCCATGTCGGTCGAGCTTGATGGCTGTGTTCGCTCGGAGCAGTCTTACGACCCGGGTACTGCCATCGTGCGCACGCGGCTGTGGGACTCACGAGGCCAGGGGATCGAGCTGACGGACTTTGCTCCGCGCTTCGTCAACCGCGACCGCATGTTCCGTCCGGTGCAATTGGTTCGACGGGTCAGGCCGCTGGCCGGGCACCCGCGGGTGCGCTTCACCGTGCGACCGCACGGCGACTGGGGCGCATCGCCGCCAGCATTGACACGTGGCAGCCACCATCTGCGCTTCGTGATGCCCGAATGCACGCTGCGGCTGAACACCAG
>JAKFUQ010000160.1 GCA_021732645.1 Rhizobacter sp.
GTGAACAACGCTTCTTGCATTCCGTCCGCTCCGCGCATCGCGTTCACTCCGTGATCAATCCCAACACGGTATCCACAACGACCGCCCGCCACACGACGTTTACTCGTGAGCGAAATTCAACAGCCTGCTACCACGTGACCGGCTGGAAGGTGGGCTACGTGGCGGCGCCTGCGGCGTTGACGGCCGAGTTCCGCAAGGTGCACCAGTTCAATGTGTTCTCGGTCAACACGCCGATGCAGCACGGCCTGGCCGCTTACCTGCGCGACCCACAGCCACACCTCGAACTGGCCGCGTTCTACCAGCGCAAACGCGATCTGTTTGCCGAGGGTTTGCGCGGCACGCGACTGCGCGCCTTACCCAGCCAGGGAACCTACTTTCAGTGCGCTGACTACAGCGGCATCAGCGACGCGGATGATGACAGTTTTTGCCGGTGGCTGACACAGCACATCGGCGTTGCCGCGATTCCGATGTCGGCGTTCTGTGCGCAGCCCACGCAGCAAAAGTTGATCCGCTTTTGCTTCGCGAAGGATGACGCGACGCTGGCGCTGGCGCTGGAGCGGCTGCGCTTACTTTGACCGTGTCGGCGACGCGGGTGCCATGAAGTCGAGTTCGAAGTCGACGGCGGTGGCGGTGGGGGCCGACTTGGCGGCAGGTGACGGCGGTGGCGACGGTGACGAAGGGACCAGGGGCAGCAGCAGATCGACCCGCTCCGTAGCCGCAGGCTCCCCAGGCGGTGGTTCGATTTCGCTGTGGTCGCGCGCCAGCAAGTACAGAAAGCGCAACTCCGACAGGCAATGCAGGTCAAAGGCCAGCGTCGGCGTGCCACCATGAACCAGCAACGACTCCACCAATCGCATCGCCGCCAGGGGCTCGCGCCACACCGACTCGATGCGACGCATCTCTTGCGGGTGGTCGGCGATGGAGCTTGTCGGGGTCTGCTGGCCGCCCCACACGGGCGATGAGCGGTTGAAGCGCTTCTCGTAGCGCTCGCACACCGCGGCATGCGCCACCCGATCGCCGCGACGGTGATGCAGGTCCAGCAGCAGCAGATACGGCAGCGGGCAGGCACCGCCCGCGCCGCGCGAGTAGCCGTCAAGCAGATCGACCGCGGTGTCTTCCTGGCCCAGGGCGACGAAGAATTCAGCCTGCTGTTCCAGGTCGATCAGCGCGTCGGCGGTGACCGGCAGGGCCAAGCGCACCGGCTCGCCGCGCGCGCGGTTGCCGGACGCGACTGCGGTTTCCGTCAACAACGGTTTGACGACCGGCGACAGCGGCGGCACGGCGGTAGGCTCGGCAGCCGCGGGTGCTGCGGAACGACGAAACGGCAACGGTCCGGTGCTCGTCAACGCCTCGGGCTGGCCGTCGTCTGCCCACGGCACTGTGGCGCGCGCTGAACCCATCGTGGTGGACGGCGCAGAGTGCAGCGTGCTGGCCGCAGGCCGTGTCGGCGATTGTTCAGCGCGCCAGGTCGACGGACGCGAACGCTGTGCCAGGCGGCGCCGATCCAGCAGCACGCCGAGACCGAACAGCACCACCGCCACCGTCGCGGTCAGCGCCAGCAGCCAGGGCAGGGAGTAGCGCGGGGCCTGTGCCGCCAGCGATCGGGCCTGCAACGCTGCGGCTGCCGCGTTCGACACCTCGGTGTCGAACGGCTCAACCCGCCGCTGCAACGCGGCAACCTGCGGGCGCTCTTGCGCCTGGGCGCGCTCGACTTCCGACGCCGCAGAGGCCGCCGCGGAGGCCATCGCCACCGCCGAGGCCGCCACATCGGCCACATCGGCCACGGCAGGCACCGACGCGATCGCAGCCAGGGCCGGCGCCGCCGCCAGGGGCGTTCCACGCTCCAGCTGCAGCCGCGACGCCGAGGTGCGCAAGCGCGCGGGTGACGATGCCACTCGCCGCGACTTGCGCGACGGTACGCGTTCAGCCCGGGCTTCGGTGATCTGGGTGGCCTGGATGGCCTGGGCCGAGGCACGAGCGGGCAGCCGCGCTGGGCGCCGCTGCGATCGCGATGTGGCTTTTCGAGACTGCGCCTTCGAGGCGCCGGTGCCTGCCGACGCACCGCTGAGGGCCGTCGCGCCTTTCAGCGCCGCCACAGCGGTGGCAGTGTCGGCGGCTTCGACCACGGTGGGCACGCTGATGTCCGCAGCGGAGAGCGGGGGGTCCACGAACACCACGAACTGGCGACTGACGCGCGAGGCGCATCCGGCGCTCACCGTGACCGTGACCACCGGCTCGACGATGGGCACGCGGCTGTGGATGCGCAGCCACTGCACGCTGCTGTCGGGCGACGGATCGAGCCGCAACCGCAGCAGCGGCGACGGCAGCAGGCTGTCACCGACCAGCACCTCGGCAGCCACGCAGTCCAGGGTGATTTGCTCGGTGGGATCGACGCTGACCGGCACCGTGATGTCGAGCGCTTGACCCAGCGTGGTCACATTGACCAGCCGACCAAACCCCACCGCCATCGACGACTGCACCGCCATGGCCAAACACGCACTGGCGACGAACGCCGGGTAGGAAATGCGCATGCGCAGGGACTTGTTCAGCGTGGCCTCAGGGTCGAAAACGTAACCGAAAGTTACTCTAGCACGCGACTTTTCGGTGGATCGACCGATCAGGCCCTGCCAATGTGGTGGCACTACGGTCGACCGTCCAGCGCGCTGGGGGTCAGCCAGGCGCTGCTTCCCGTGGGCGACCATTCACCGCCGCCGGGCGGCAACTGTCCCGTGAGCTGAAGTGCCGACTGCACCGCAGCGTCGAACAACGCCAGGCATTGCGCCAGCGACTGCGCCCGTGGCTGCGACATCTGCAGCCGCAAGGTCATCTTGCCGCGCAGCGCCATCAAGACCAACGGTGCCTCGTCCGCCAGCAAATCTTCGGTGGACTTGACGAGTTGCTCACCCAGCGGCCCGTTGATCCATGCCATCCCCAGCGCCGTGTTCACGCCCAGCACACCGAAGCGCGCTTGCAGCACCGGTTCGAACGCGAGGTCGATTTTGGGGAAGATGGCCAGCCACCGCATCTCCTCCGGGTGCGACACGTCGATGATGGTCTGCGCCTCCTGCGTGTAGCGCTCGAAGGTTTCGTGTTCCAGCCGCTCCATCAGCGACCGGGACATGACCAGCAGTTGCAAGGCCCCTGGCAGGTTCAGGTCGAGGCGGATGCGCAACTCGTCGCCAGTGATGTAGCTGCGCTGCGACGGCCCCCACTCCATGCGCAAGGTCTTGCCAGCAGACGCGGCCTCGATGACAAACCGCAGCCCGTCCTCATCGCGGCGGCAGCGCAGTCCGGACTGCCTGGCCCAGACCTCGATCTCATCGAGGCCCGCACCGCCGCGGCCCGTGCTGCGGGTCCACCAGCGCTTCAAGGAAGACAGCATGACGCCGCAGCATGCGCGATCCGCAGGGGGAATCTGAAAGGGGTCAACGCGGTCACTGCGGGCATGGCAGCACAGTGTATTCGTGGGGCGCGGCGGACAGGAATCGAACCTGTAACCCCCAGCTTAGAAGGCTGGTGCTCTATCCGGTTGAGCTACCGCCACCGTAGGGGAGCTTGCGTTGGGAATTGGTCGGGGCGGTGGGATTCGAACTCACGACCACCTGGTCCCAAACCAGGTGCGCTACCAGGCTGCGCTACGCCCCGAGCCTCGCATTGTAGTTCGAACACGGGGGCCTTCGACCACCCGTCACTGCGTCATCTGCGCCCATGCCTTTTCCAGCCGCTTGACGCTCGCCGGCTGCGGTGTGCGCAGCTCCTGCGCGAAGAGGCTGATGCGCAACTCTTCAAGCAGCCAGCGGAATTCGTCGAGCCGCGCATCGCGCACGCCCTTGCGCTCGGCCACGGCGCGCAGATAGCGCTGCTCGATCGGCCGCAACTCGGCCAGCCGCGCGGTATCACGCACCGGGTCGGCACGCCACTTGTCGAGCCGCATCACCACACCCTTCAGGTAACGCGGCAGATGGGCCAGCTGGGCCCACGGCGTGGTGTGCAGGAATCGCTTGGACACCAGCCGGGCCAGCTGCGCGTCGATGTCGTCCGTCACCTCTTTCGGCGCCCGCGAGTCCTTCAGCTTGCGCACTGCCGCCGCGTGATCGACCAGAACCGCCTGCGCTGCGCGCGCGATCTCGTTGGCGATCAGCGTCAGGCGCCCTCGCCCTTCGTCGATGCGGCGCCGGAACGCCGCCGCATCGGTGGGCAGCGGGTCGGTGAGGAATGCGCGGTCGATGGCGAGGCCAATGACCTGCTCACGCAGCTCATCGGCCGAGCCGAGCCCCAGGTACAACACCGACATCTTCTGCAGGTCGGGGATGTTCTTCTCCAGGTACTTCAGCGCCTCGCGGATCTGCAGTGCGACCAGCCGGCGCAGGCCTTCGCGGTGGCGCGAGGCGGCGATGGCGGGTTCGTCGAAGACCTCGATTGCGACCGCCGTCCCGCGGTCGATCAGCGCCGGAAAGCCGACCATGGTCTGCACACCACGACGCACTTCCAGCAGCTCGGGCAGCTCGCCGAAGGTCCAGTCGGTGTACAGCGCCTCGGCGCTGGCGGGTGCCGCAGCAGGCTGGGTCACGACTGGCGCAGTCGATGCCGGCACACGCTGTGCGGCAGCTGGCGCGCCGGTCGCCACAGGCACGCTCACCGCAGCAGCCGCCGGCGCTTTCAACTGCGCGAGCGCCTGAAACGCCGATCGCGCCTGGCTGCCCAGTTCGGCCTTCAGCATCGCCAGGTTGCGGCCCATGCCGAGCTGGCGGCCGTTCTCGTCGATGACGCGGAAGTTCATGTAAAGGTGGGGCGGCACCTGCTCGGGCTTGAAGTCGGCACGCTTCACGTCGACCTGCGTTCGGTCACGCACATGCTTCAGCAAGGCATCGACCAGGCTGCCGCTGCCTGAGCCCAATGTCGTGTTCGCCGTGCCCACCTCGGCCACGAAGGCTGCGGCATAGTCCGGCAACGGAACGAGCCGCGAGCGCGGCCGCTGGTGCAGGCTTTTGACCAGCGCCAGCACCTTGTCCTTGAGCATGCCGGGCACCAGCCATTCGCAGCGCTCGTCGCTGACCTGGTTCAGCGCGTAGATCGGCACCGTCACCGTCACCCCGTCCTTCGCGTCGCCGGGCTCGTGCAGGTAAACGGCCGCGCAATCGACACCACCCATGCGCAGCGTCTTCGGGAAGGCGGCGGTGGTGATGCCCGCGGCCTCGTGGCGCATCAGTTCTTCGCGTGTCAGCAACAGCAGCTGCGGCTGGCGTTTGACCTCATTGCGGTACCAGCGCTCCAGCGTCGCGCCGCTGCACACGTCGGCGGGTAACTGCTGGTCGTAGAAGGCGTGGATCAGTTCGTCGTCGACCAACACATCCTGGCGGCGCGATTTGTGTTCGAGGTCTTCGACCTGCGCGATCAGCTTGCGGTTGGCCGCGAGGAACGGCAACCGCGTTTCCCATTCGCCGGCGACCAGCGCCTCGCGGATGAAGATCTCGCGCGCCTCGGCCGGGTTCACCAGCCCGAAGTTCACGCGGCGGTTGCTGTAGACCACGATGCCGTACAGCGTCGCACGCTCCAGGGCGATGACTTCGGCCGCCTTCTTTTCCCAGTGGGGTTCGAGCAGCTGGGTCTTGATGACGTGCGCGGCGATCTGCGGCAGCCATTGCGGCTCGATCGCCGCGACGCCACGGCCGTACAGCCGGGTGGTGTCGACCAGTTCGGCGGAGACGATCCAGCGGCCTGGCTTCTTCGAGAGGTGGATGCCCGGATGGCGGTAGTAGCGGATGCCGCGCGCGCCCAGGTACCACTCGTCCTCGTCGCTCTTCACGCCGATGTTGCCCAGCAACCCAGCCAGCAGCGACAGGTGCAGCTGCTCGTAGGTGGCCGGTGACCCATTGAGCCGCCAGCCGTGCTCGGCCACCACGGTCAGCAGCTGCGAGTGGATGTCGCGCCATTCGCGCACGCGGCGCGGCGAGATGAAGTGCTCGCGCAGCAGCTGCTCCTGCTTGCGCACGCTGAGCTTGTGTTCGCGGTGTTGTTCACCCGCTGCGTCCGTCAGGCCCGCGCCGCGCGAGGCTTCGAGCCATTTCCACAGCTTCAGTGTGCCGAGAAATTCAGAGCGCTCGTCATCGAACTTCTTGTGCGCCTCGTCGGCCGCCTGCTGCGCTTCGAGCGGGCGGTCGCGCACGTCCTGCACGCTGATCGCGCTGGCCACGACCAGCACCTCGGTGAGCGCCTGTCGGCTGCGCGCCTCCAGGATCATCCGGCCCACGCGCGGGTCAAGCGGCAGCCGCGCCAGCTCCTGGCCCATCGGTGTCAGCTCGTTCTGTTCGTCGACCGCGCCGAGCTCGGCCAGCAGCTGGTAGCCATCGGCGATCGCACGACGCGGGGGCGGCTCGATGAACGGGAAATCCTCGACCAGGCCGAGGTTCAGCGATTTCATCCGCAGGATCACGCCGGCCAGCGACGAGCGCATGATTTCCGGGTCGGTGAATTTCGGCCGCCCAGCGAAGTCCTTCTCGTCGTACAGCCGGATGCAGATGCCGTTGCTGACCCGGCCGCAGCGGCCCGCGCGCTGGTTGGCTGCGGCCTGGCTGGTCGGCTCGATCTGCAGCTGCTCGACCTTGTTGCGGTAGCTGTAGCGCTTGACGCGCGCCGTGCCGGCATCGATCACATACTGGATGCCCGGTACCGTCAGCGACGTTTCAGCCACATTGGTGGCGAGCACGATGCGGCGTGCGAATTTGCGGCTTTCCTGCGGCTCGAAGACCACGTCCTGTTCCTGCTGGCTGAGCCGCGCGAACAGCGGGACGACTTCGACACCCGGCGGATGGTGGCGGCGCAGGTGATCGGCCGCATCGCGGATCTCACGCTCGCCGGGCAGGAACACCAGCACGTCGCCACCGGAGCCTGCCGCGCCGCTCATCCACAGTTCGTCGACGGCATCGGCAATGGCCTGGTTCAAGCCATATTCACGGCTGTCCTCGAACGGACGCCAGCGCTGCTCGACCGGGAACAGCCGACCCGACACCTGAATCACCGGTGCGGGTCCTTCGGCGCTCGCGAAGTGCTCGGCGAAGCGATCCGCATCAATGGTGGCCGAGGTCACGATCACCTTCAGGTCGGGCCGCCTCGGCAGCAACTGGCGCAGGTAGCCGAGCAGGAAGTCGATGTTCAGGCTGCGCTCATGCGCCTCGTCGATGATGAGGGTGTCGTACGCGCGCAGCAACGGATCGGTCTGCGTCTCGGCCAGCAGGATGCCGTCGGTCATCAGCTTCACGCTGGCGCCCGGCGTCAGCCGGTCCTGAAACCGCACCTTGAAGCCGACCACCTCGCCCAGCGGCGAATTCAGCTCCTGCGCGATGCGCTTGGCCACACTCGACGCCGCGATGCGCCGCGGCTGGCTGTGACCGATCAGCCCACGTCCGCCGGCACCACGGCCGCGACCCAGGGTCAGCGCGATCTTCGGCAGTTGCGTGGTCTTGCCCGAGCCGGTCTCGCCACAGACGATGACCACCGGGTGGTCGCGGATGGCCTGTGAGATTTCGTCACGCCGCGCACTGACCGGCAGCGACTCGGGGTAGACGATGGCAGGGACGGCGTTCGCGATGGGTGACTTCACGGGGCCAGCATTATGGGTGGCCCGTGGGCCGGCAGCTCCAAACGCGGCGCCGGGTTTGATGCAGTGTCGTTGTCGGTAACAAGTCAATCGTCGCCCGCCGTCGCTGCGGCACAATCGCGCCGCAATGAGTGCTCCCACCAATTTGGTCTTCCCGCACACGTTCGTTCCGTGGTTCCGCTCGGTCGCGCCCTACATCCACGCGCACCGCAGCAAGACTTTTGTGGTGGCCATCGCCGGCGAGCTGATCGCGGCGGGCAAGCTCAACACCTTTGCGCAGGACCTGGCGCTGATCCACGCGATGGGCATCAAGGTGGTGCTGGTGCATGGCTTTCGGCCTCAAGTCGAGGAGCAACTGCGCGCCAAGGGCCACGCCTCGCGTTACAGCCACGGCATGCGGGTGACCGATGCGATCGCACTCGATTGCGCGCAGGAGGCCGCTGGCCAGTTGCGCTACGAAATCGAAGCGGCGTTCTCGCAGGGATTGCCCAACACGCCGATGGCGGGCAGCCAGGTCCGCGTGGTGTCGGGCAACTTCATCACGGCCAAGCCGGTCGGCGTGATCGATGGTGTGGACTTCATCCACACGGGCTTGGTGCGCAAGATCGATGCGATCGGCATCCGCCGTGCAGTCGATTTCGGCGCGCTGGTCATGCTCTCGCCATTCGGTTTTTCGCCCACCGGCGAAGCCTTCAACCTCAGCATGG
>JAKFUQ010000209.1 GCA_021732645.1 Rhizobacter sp.
TCCGCGTTCACACCGACGAGCGCGACATGGACGCCGCCGTTCGTGAAGGCTTTGTGCAAGCCCGCGGTTGCGGCGCGCCGCGCCGGTTGGCCGATCGTTACACCCGCAAGTGGCTGCAGTTGCGGCTCAACGCTTATCGCCGAAGCCGCGTCGTCAATGACGAGGTGACGCCGGCGCTGCTGAAACAAATCGATGTGACGCATTGCCCGGTCACCAAGATGGCCTTGACGCACGGCTCACTGCTGCCGAGCGACTGGTCGATCGACCGCCTCAACAACGACGGCGCCTATGTGCCCAACAACCTCGCGGTGATGAGCACCGCCGTCAATGCGACCAAGGGCGAGATGGGTTACGAGCAGGTGTATGCCCTGTCACAACAAAGCGAACCCACCCACGGCCTCTCGCCGGTTGAATGGCTGCGGCTGGCGACCTTGATGTTGGGTCCCTGCTTTGCCGCCCGACCGCACCTGGTGCCAGTGATCCCACTGGCCGCGCCGATCCCCAGCCACGCAGTGCGGCCGGCCATTCAGCAAGTCCAGCAAATGTTCACCAATGAGGTGGGCAGACCGGCAGGCAAGAACGCACTGATCAAGCACCTGAAGCAACCCTGCCCCGACGAGCGTTCTGAAATCCAGCTGCGCCGCTTGGCCGAAACCATCCATGTCGGCATGAAGGGCCTGGACGATCGCTTCGATGTCTGGCTGCGACCGGGCGTGGTCGCCGCTTTCAACGAATGGCGCAACTCGCTGGACCGACCGTCATGGGCCATGGCCGCGGAAATCTCGCGGCGGCGCAGCGGCGCCACCCACCTTCCCGCTGGGCAATTGCGCTCATGGCACCTGGCCACCGGTGGCCACGCACGCTGAGCCCCCCAGTTTTGACGCAGTTCATGCAGGCACGGTCTGCACGCACTTCACACCCTGTGGAGAAGCGTGTGGCCCGGCTGAAATGAACTTCGTCATGAAGCGGAGAACCTTGCAGATTCGTTTGACACGGTTGCAAACGTGTTGGGTGGGCTGCGACTCTCCATTCGATGTGCCTTCAGCCGAAGGCGCATCACCCACGAAGTCGATCGCGCACACCGCGATTTCCTAGGAGATATCCCATGATTGACCAACCCTTGTTGCTAGATGCTCTGCAAAAGCGTGCTGAGAAGCTCGCTGGCCGTCGCCAGTTCTTCCGTAAAACCAGTGGCATGGCCGTTGGCGTGGCCAGTGGTCTGGTGCTCGGCGCCTGCGGCGGCGGCGGCGGCAATGCCATCGCCCAGGCAGTCGCACCGACCGATCCCGAGATCTTGAACTTCGCGCTCAACCTGGAGTACCTCGAAGCCCAGTTCTACCTGTACGCCGTGACCGGTGCCGGCCTGGCCGACAACATGAAGACCGGTGTGGGCACGCAGGGTGCCGTCATCGGCGGCACGCAGGTCCCCTTTGCCAACACCCTCGTGCGGCAGTACGCCAGGGAGATTGCGGCCGACGAAGCGGCCCACGTCGCGTTCCTGCGTGCGGCGCTCGGCAGCGCCGCTGTGGCGCATCCGGCCATCGACATCGGTGGCACCGATCCGAACGGCGCGTTCTCGGTTGCCGCTCGCGCTGCTGGCCTGGTGGGCCCGGGCGTCGCCTTCAACCCGTATGCCGACGACGACAGCTTCTTGCTCGGCGCCTACATCTTCGAAGACGTGGGCGTGACCGCATACAAGGGTGCCTCGCCACTGATCACCAACAAGACCTTCCTGGAGGCTGCTGCCGGCATCCTGGCTGTCGAGGCCTACCACGCCGGCCTGGTGCGCACAGTGCTGACCGCTCGCGGCCTGGCCGCCCAAGCCACGGCCATCTCCGATGCACGCGACAGCCTCGATGGTTCGACCAACGTCGATCAGGGCATCACGGTGGTCAATGACATGACCAACATTGTGCCGACCGATGCCAACGGCATTGCCTACAGCCGTTCGCCGAGCGATGTGCTCAACATCGTCTTCCTGAATCCGGGTGCTGTCACGCAAGGCGGGTTCTTCCCGGCCGGTGTGAACGGTTCCTTGGTGATGGGCACGAGCAGCGCTGCGTGATGGCGCGGGGCGCCCGCCTGCACGGGGGCGCCTCGCAAGTTCTACATTCGCCACCCGTTATCGGGTTCGCCGAGGCTGAGCGTCACCTTGATGCGCTCGGCATTCGCGGTTGCGGCGCTTCGCTCGGTCGCTGCGCCCAGCAGCGGCTGTCCCAGCCGAAAAACTGCGCCACCTCGTCACGACGGATCATCGTGTCGGCAACGCCCAAGGCCATCAGTTCCTGGGTGTAAGGTGCCTCGAACAACAGGTAGCTGGCCAGCGCCGCACCGCGTGCATCGTCGCCCTGCCCCGACACACCAATGCCGCGCAGCAGGGCGCGGATGGCGTGGGGCAGGCTGCCCAGATGGCGCGCGGCAATGTCGTCCAGCCGCTGGCTCGGGGCGATCACCAGCACATCGAGCGTTCGCAGGCCGGTGTGCGCTCGCACCTCGGGCGACAGCAGCGACAAGGTGCGGTTGACACGCTCCAGGCGCTCGACATCGACCGCCAGCGCATCGAGAAAAATATTCGACAGCGCGTGGCCTGCAATCTGCGCCAGGTTCGGGTATTCGTTGCTGCCCATGCGACCCTCGGAAGGCAGCGCGGGCTCGTGCATGCGGCCCGCACCGACCACGAGGATGCGCTCGGCGCCCAGGCGCACTGCCGGTGAAATGGGGGCCGACTGCCGCATCGAACCATCGCCAAAGTACTCGTGCCGACCCTCGATGCCCAGCGACACAGCGGGGAACACGAACGGTATGGCCGACGAGGCCAACAGATGGTCGAGGGTGATGGTCTGCGGCACTGCCAGCCGCTGCGACCGGCTCCAGGGTTTCGTATCGGCCAGCGTGTCGTAGAAAGTCACGTGCAGGCCCGAGCCGTAGCTCGATGCACTGACCGCCAGCGCCTGCAGGTGGCCGGCGCTCATCACCTCGTGTAAGCGGTGCAGGGGCACCAGGTCGTGGAGCAGCCGGGCCAGTGGGCTGTTGTCGAGCAGCGAACGCGGCCGTGCGCGGCCCCACCGCGCCAGCACCCAGCCCATCGACATCATCGTCAGCCAGCGCGCGCCGGTGCGGATGACGCCCAGCGAGTCGGCGCGGTAGACCTGCTCGGCGTGGAAGGCCGACCAGGTATCGACCAGCACCTGAACCGCGTGGTCGAAGTCGTCGGCACGACAGGCCAGCGCTGCGGCGTTCAGCGCGCCCGCCGAGGTGCCGACGATGACATCGAACGGGTTCCTGGCGATGCCCTGACAGTCGCGCCGGATCTGCGCCACCGCTTTCAGCACACCCACCTGGTACGCGGCGCGTGCACCGCCCCCGGTCAGGATCAGGCCCGTCACGCTGCGAGATGACATGACGCTGAGTCGGTCACTGCACGCGGCTTCTGACAGAGCGGAACCATCGCCGGTGCTGCCGAGCTTCCAATTCGGTCACGCTGCGGCCGCTGGTGCCACTTGGGCCACTTGGGCCACTTGGGCCACTTGCAGATGGCAGTGCGCCATCGCCAGCAGTGGCGTGTCGACACCATGCTGCTGCGCACGCCGAACCAGGTCGCCAAGTACATGGTCGTGTTCGGTGCGCAGCCCCGACTGCAAGTCGCGCAGCATCGATGCGGTGAGGCTGGATCCTTGCTGGGTCAACATGCGCAGGGCCTTGGTCTGAGCGGACTCGCTGACAAGTGCGCCGCTGCGCTGGGCCACCGCCAGGCCTTCGGCATAGACGCGCCGCAGCAGCGATTCGCCATGCGAGGCCTCCATCACTCGCCCGATGGAGCCTTGCGTGAGCGTGGTCATGGCGGCCAGCGCAGCGAGGAACACCCACTTTTCCCACAGCGTGGCGATGATGTCGGAAGACAGCGACGCATCGAACTTGGCCGGGCCGCACAAGGCGATGAAATCAGCAGCAGCTTGCTGCGTGGCCGCGTCGCGCCCGCCGGCCGTGAGCACCTGGATCGGGTTCAACTGCCGAATCGACCCATCGTCACCGAGCGTGGCGGCAATGTGAGCGACACCGCCGATCACATGATCGGCGCCAAAACGGGCAGTGAGCACGTCGATGTGCGCCAGGCCGTTGAGCAGTGGCATCACGAAGGTTTGAGGCCCCATCGCGGGGGCAATGGCATCGAGCGCATCGGACAGGTCGTAGGCCTTGGGCGCCAACAGCACGAGATCATGGTCAGGCGTCAGGGTGTCGCGGGTCACGCAGCGCACGGGCAGCACCAGGTTGCCATGCGGGCTGGTGACCCTCAACCCGTGCTCGGCCAGCAGAGCCGCACGATGCGGACGCACCAGGAAGCTGACATCCACACCGGCCTCGATCAGCCGTGCACCGAAGTAGCCACCGACACCGCCGGCGCCCAGAAAAAGCAGTTTCTTCATGGGTTGCGATGTTGCCACGGGCATCGATGGCTCCAACGCACTCTGCGCTGCCGGCGCACCACGCCGCTCAGGCCTTGCCGATGCCCGGTATCCAGCTTGTGCCGGCCAGCGGCAGCCGTGCCATCGCCGCGGCCTCGACGGTCAGCGCGACCAGGTCCTCGGGTTCGAGGTGGTGCACGTTCTGCTTGCCGCAGGCGCGGGCGATGGTGGTGAGTTCCATCGTCAGCGTCTTCAGGTAGTTCTTCAGGTGGCGCGCACCCGACGCGGGCTGCAGCCGCTGTTCGAGCACCGCGTCCTGCGTCGTGATGCCGACCGGGCAACGGCCGGTGTGACAGTGGTGGCACGAGCCCGGCCGAGCACCGAGCGCGGCGTAGTCGGCGGTCGCATCGATGCGCTGGCCGTTCTGTTCGTAGCTCTCGTGGTTGCAGCCGAGTGCCATCAGCACGCCCTGCCCGATCGACACTGCATCGGCGCCCATCGCGAGCGCTTTGGCCACATCGGCGCCGGTGCGGATGCCGCCCGACACGATCAGTTGCACCTTGCCCTTCATGTTCAGGTCTTCGAGTGCGTCTACCGCCTGGCGCAATGCGGCCAGCGTCGGGATGCCGACGTTTTCGATGAAGCAGGTCTGCGTGGCCGCGGTGCCGCCCTGCATGCCGTCGAGCACGACCACGTCCGCGCCGGCATGCACCGCCAGCTTCACATCGTTGAAGACGCGGGTCGCGCCGATCTTCACGTAGATCGGCGTCTTCCAGTCGGTGATCTCGCGCAACTCGTGGATCTTGATAACCAAGTCGTCAGGCCCGGTCCAGTCCGGGTGGCGGCTGGCCGAGCGCTGGTCGATGCCTTGCGGCAAGGTGCGCATCGCGGCCACGCGCGGGTTGACCTTCTGCCCGAGCAACATGCCGCCACCACCGGGCTTGGCACCCTGCCCGATGACAATCTCGATCGCGTCGGCACGGCGCACGTCGTCGGGCTTGAAGCCGTAGCGTGACGGCAGGCACTGGTAGACCAAGGTCTTCGACGAATCGCGCTCTTCGGGCGTCATGCCGCCGTCGCCGGTGGTGGTCGATGTGCCCATCGCGGTGGCCGCGCGACCCAGCGCTTCCTTCACGTGGGCCGACAGCGCGCCGAAGCTCATGCCGGCGATCGTGATCGGGATGTCGAGCGTGATCGGCTTCGTCGCGTAGCGGGTGCCGAGCACCGTTTTCGTCAGGCACTTTTCGCGGTAACCCTCGAGCGGGTAGCGCGACAGCGAGGCGCCGAGGAACACCAGATCATCGAAGTGCGGCAGCTTGCGCTTGGCACCGAGGCCGCGGATTTCGTACAGCCCGTGCGCTGCGGCGTTGTGGATGTAATCGAGCGTGCTGCGGTCGAAGGTGGCGGATTCTTCGGTCTGAATGCGCTTCGGTGTGGCGGGAGAGTGGTCCATCGACAGGGGTCTCAGTAGTCCTGGTCCGCGTCGGCATTCCAGTGGTACAGCGTGCGGGCCGAGGCGATGCGCTTGAATGATGCCGGGTCGTGCGCGGTCTTCAGGCCGGCGGCTTGCAACAAGTCGGACACGGTGGCGATGTCGGCCGAGGTCATCGGCTCGATCTGCGCGTCCGCTCCCAACGATTTGATGTGGCCCTTCACGTAGAGGACCGCCTCGTACAGTGAATCCCCCAGCGCATCACCAGCGTTGCCGCAAATCACCATGCGCCCGGCCTGCGCCATGAAGGCCGAGAAACTGCCGACCGAACCGCCGACGACGATGTCACCGCCCTTCAGCGAGATGCCGCAGCGCAGGCCCGCATCGCCTTCGATCACCAACAGACCGCCGTGCGCGGTCGCGCCGGCCGCGTTCGATGCGAATCCCTTCACATGCACTCGGCCACTCATCATGTTCTCGGCGACGCCGGTGCCGGCGCTGCCTTCGATGATCACCGTCGCAAGCTGGTTCATGCCCGCCGCGTAGTAGCCCGCGTGGCCCTGCACCGTGACCTGCACCGGCGCGTTCAGGCCGACCGCGAGGTTGTGCGCGCCGTTCGGGTTGGCGACGATGACTTCGTGGCCAGCCAGCTCGTCGGCCGGCTGGTGCAGGAACTGGTTCAGCTCGCGCACCGTCTGCGTCGACAAATCGAACGTCACCCGCTCGATCACGCCTTCCATACGTACATCTCCTCCGGTGCCGGCTCGAAGACGTTCGCGTGGTGGATGCCCGGCAGGTGCGCCAGTGCACGGAACTCGCTGGCGATGGCGACGTAATCATCGGTCTCGGCGACCATCGCCGGCTTGCAGGCGAACGGGTCGCGGATCAGCGCGAGCTGGTCTGCCGTGCCCATCAGCAGCGTGTAGAAGCCGTCGAGCTCGTCGAAGCTGCGCTGAAGCGCGGTCGGCAGATCGTCGCCATCGCGCAAGCGCCATTCGATGAAGCGGCAGGCGGCTTCGGTGTCGTTGTCGGTGTCGAAGTGGATGCCCAGCGGTTCGAGCTTGCGGCGCACGCCGTAGGGGTTGGACAGCGAGCCGTTGTGCACGAGGCAGAAGTCTTCGCCAGCGGTGAACGGGTGCGCGCGGTCAGGCGTCACCGCCGATTCGGTGGCCATCCGGGTGTGGCCGACCAGGTGCGTGCCCCGCAGGTTCTCGAACCCGTAGCGCGCGGCCACCTCGCCGGGTGTGCCGATGTCCTTGTACAGATCGATCGAGCGGCCGGTGGACAGGATGTGCAGCTTCGGATGCTGCTCGCGCAGCCACAGCTTGACGGCGTCCGGGTCGATCGCCACGGTCAGCACGGCGTGATTGCCAGTGGCTTGGGCCGTGGCTTCAGCCGCCAGCGCGACGTTCAACGACGCGACCAGCGCGGCCCAGTCGAACTGCGAGCCCTCAGCCGTCAGACCCGAATACAGGCTCAGCTTGCGGTGGCTGGCATCGAGCGCCTCACCAAACACCGCGAGGCCCGCCGAATCGGGCCCGCGCTCGGTCATGCCGAGCAGCATCGGCACCATCAGCGCGCCGAGCTGTTCCTTCAACGCCGGCTTCTTGACCAGCAGTCCCACGATGCCGCACATGCGATGCCTTCCATTTTTGAATGTCGATCAGAAGAATTCGAGGTAACTCTTGATTTCCCAGTCGGACACGTGCCGCATGTACTCGATCCATTCCATGCGCTTGAGCCGGATGAACTCGCAGCCAACCGGGCCGAGTGCGTCAAGAATCAAGGCGTCGGCTTCGAGCGCATCGATGGCGCGGTCGAGGTTCTGTGGCAGCACCGAGATACCGCGCTCACGCAGATCGGCCGGTGACAGGTCATAGAGGTTCTCGTTGTGCGCGGGTCCCGGATGCAGTTGACGATCGATGCCGTCCAGGCCCGCGGCGATCACGGCAGCGGTCGTCAGGTACGGATTGCACGAACCATCCGGCAGCCGCAATTCAAGCCGTCCTTTCGGCACGCGCACCATCGTCGACCGGTTGTTGTCGCCGTAGCTGATGTACGCAGGCGCCCAGGTGGCGCCGGTCAACGACCGGCCAACGACCAGCCGCTTGTAGGAGTTGACCGTGGGGCAGGCCAACGCCGTCAGTGCGGGCGCGTGCGCCAGCAGCCCACCCAGGAAGTGATACGCGAGCGTCGACAGGTTCAGGCCTTGTGCGTCGCTCTTGTCTTCGAACAGGTTCGCGCCGCTCGCATCGGCGATCGACGCATGCATGTGCATGCCGTTGCCAGGCAGGTGCGCGAATGGCTTCGGCATGAAGCTGCAGACCATGCCCATCTCGTTGGCGATCTCCGATGCCGCCATCTTGAAAAAGACGTAGTGG
>JAKFUQ010000211.1 GCA_021732645.1 Rhizobacter sp.
CGGCCTGCCCCGCCTCGCCGCCCGCGCCGACCTCAGCAAGCGCGCGTTCGACCACCCGCCGGTTGAACGTCTGCCGCAAGCTGTTGGTCGTGATCAGCCCGAACTGCCGAGCACCACCGCAGCGAACAACGAAGGCCGCCCGCTGCCACCAGTACATGACGAAGTCGGCACTCTCAGGCACCTCGGGCCACGCGCCGCGCAAGGCTTCGGTGTAGCCATCGCCCAGCGCCGCACGCATCGTCGAGGCCCCAATGAACGGCGGATTCCCCACGATGAAATCCGCCGCCGGCCACTCGGCTTGTCGCGGGTTCCCATACGTCCACTGCGGCATCTGCGCTGCCTCGTCCGGCACGTTCTCGCCAGTCACCGGATGCACCTTGAACGTCACGCCATCCCATCGCGTGACCAACGCCCCGGCCGCATCCCGCATCGGCACCACGTCGTCACAGGCCAGCACGGCGTCGCGGTGCTCGATGTTTCCGTAGTCGTGCACCACCGGCTCGGCCACGCTGGTGTGGCCGAAGGTGCGGATGTGCCACTGCAGAAAGCCTATCCACAGCACCAGCTCGGCCAGCGCCGCCGCGCGCTCGTTCAGCTCGATGCCGCGCAACTGCCGCAGCGTCACCGTTTCGCCTTCCAGGCCCAGCCGGCTCTGCGTTTCGCCCAGGGCCTGCAACTGGTCCAGCACCTCGCCTTCGAGCCGCTTCAGGTGTTCCAGCGTCACGTACAGGAAGTTGCCGCTGCCGCAGGCCGGGTCGAGCACACGCACCGTGCACAGCTGGTGGTGAAAGCGCTTGATCTCGGCACGCGCCTCGGTCATCTTGTCGTCGCGCTTCTTGCCATCCAGCGTGCTGGCTTCGGTGGCCAGCAGCAGGGCGGCCGCCTGCGCATTCGCCCAGTCGGCGCGCAGCGGTTCGACCACCGTGGGCAGCACCAGCCGCTCGACGTAGGCGCGCGGTGTGTAGTGGGCGCCCAGGGCGTGGCGCTCGGTGGGGTCGAGCGCGCGTTCGAGCAGCGTGCCGAAGATGGCGGGCTCGACCTCGCGCCAGTCGGCACCGGCGGCTTCGATCAGCCCATCGATCTGTTCGCGGTTCAGCGGCAGCACATAGCCATCGGCGGCCGCGTCCTTGAACAGCTTGCCGTTGAAGCGCAGCACGTCTTTCGCCAGCGCGGTGCTGAAGCCGCCACGGTCCATGTCGGTCCACAGCGCGCGCAGCATGCGCTGCAGGGTGTCGGGCTGCTCGCCGTAGCGCTTGAGCAGATCGACGAACACGCCTACGCCGCTGGCGGTGCGCGGCAGCAGTTCCACATCTTCGGCGAACATGCTGAACAGGCAGCGCGTGAGGAAGGCGGCCACCACCTTCGGCGCGTGGCCCGCCGCTTCGAGGCTGCGCGCCACCTGCGCCAGTTGCACCGCCACTTCGCGCGTGACCTTGGCGCTGGCGCGCGCCGGGTCGAGCGCCATCGGATCCAGCCACAGCAGGCGCAGCCGCTCGCGCAGTGCGGCGTCGTGCAGGTCATCGAGCCGGATGCGGTGGCTGCGCGCATCGGGGAACGGTGTGTAGGTGGCGCCGCTGCGGGTGAATTCGGCGTAGAGCTCGATCACATGGCCGACATCGACCGCCACAACGAAGGGCGGGCGGCCTTCGGCGGCGGGCAGCGCACGGGCATAGCCCTCGGCCTGCGAGCGCGCGCGCAGCAGGGCGTCGTCGAAGCCCTTGGTATGCACGCCGGCCTTGACCTTCTTCGCTTCGAGCACGAAGGCGCCGCGCTTGTAGCAGTCGATGTAGCCGTTGCTTTGGCTGCCGTCACCGTGCGCGAAGGTCACGCGGCGCTCAAACACGTAGGCGTTGTCGCGGGTGTGTTCGTGCGCCGGCTCGGGGTGCGGCACGCCGAGCAGGTCACACAGATCGGCGATGAACAGCTGGTAGTTGGCCCGCTCGGAGCCGCTGACGCCGCGCCAGCGCTGGATGAAGGTGGCGACGCGGGTCGGTTGGTCCATCACGAGATGATATTTCGCGGCCTACAGTTCCTGGTGAATCCGAGCGCCCGCTGCTTACATGAAAGCTATTTTTTGGTTTGTTGTCGTTTCACCAAGTCTGCGGGATCGAACTGCGACAGACGGCGAGCTTGGCGGCCGCGGGGGCTCGGCGCGATCTTGATGAGACCCTCACCGGCCTGAGGGTCCGAAGGGGCCACTGGCCGCGGTGCAGAAGATCGGGTAACGCGCCTCACCGCCGCGCCCTGTGCCGCACCTGCGCCAGCGGCCGCTTGCCCTTCAACTGCCGCTCGATGCCGTCGTTGAGCTGGCGTCGCAACTCAAGCACCGCGTCGAGGTGGCCGTAGACGCCGGGGAAGCGCAGGTCCAGCCACAGCCACAGCGTGACGGCGCGCAGCGCCTGCTCCATCCGGTCGAGGCGGCTGTGGCCGTCGACGTCCTTCAGGAACCACGGCGTGCCGGCTTGGCCGGTCAGCGCATGGCTGCTGGTCCAGTCGAGGAACTCCTGCAACTGCGTGTCGGTGCGGGTGTCGACCGGGGCCTGCGCGTAGGTGAAACGCTCCTTCAGCGTCAGGCCGGGCGCGCAGCGGTCGAGCTGTTCGGCCAGATCCAGCATCTGATCGAGTTCGGCCACCGCGAAGTGGGCATCGTCGAGTTTCAGCTGTTCGACGAACACGCCGAGCACCTCGCGCAGTTTGGTCTTGTGCAGGCGCGACGAGATGGTGTCGACATGCCAGCCGTTCGGCGCCACCGGTGCCTTGAAGTCGCGTGGTGCGCGGGGGGTCTTCGGCAGCAGCTCCTTCAGCATTCGCGCGGCTTGTGGCTCGGCGTCCTTCAGCACGCCGACGAAGCCTTCCTCGTGGATGCCGAAGCGCCCGGAGCGGCCGGCGATCTGGTGCACCTCCGATTCATTCAGCGGTCGGTCGGCAACGCCATCGAACTTCGTCATCGTGCTGAACAGCACGCGGCGGATTGGCAGGTTCAGCCCCATGCCGATCGCGTCGGTGGCCACGAGGATGTGCGACTCACCGGTGGCGAAACGCTCGGCCTCGCGGCGCCGCACTTCGGGCGGCAGCGCGCCGTAGATCACCGACACCGGGTGGCCGTCGGCGGCGATCTGGTCGCGCAGCGTCAGCACGTCGCGGCGGCTGAACGCGACCACCGCATCGCCCAGCTTCAGCGCCGAGGTGGCAATCGGGTGCGGCAGCAGATCGACATGCTGCTTGCGCTCGAAATGCCGCACGGTGCAGCGCTCGCCACACAAGCCCAGCAGGTTCTCTATGGCTGGTACGGCGTAAGCCGAGCAGATGATGATGACCTCGTTGGCCGGCACCGCGACGATGGCCTGTGTCCAGGCCCAGCCACGCGACGGGTCGAAGATCATCTGCGCCTCGTCGATCACGGCCACGTCGATCGGCTTGTTGGTGCCGACCATCTCGATCGTGCTCGACACCACCCGTGCGCCATCGGCCGGCACGTTTTCCTCGCCGGTCAGCAGCGAACACGGCACGCCACGGCCGACCAGCCGGTCGCGGCCTTCGAGGGCCAGCAGGCGCAACGGTGCCAGGTAAGCGCCATCGTGGGCCTGCGCCAGCCGTTCGAAGGCGGCGTAGGTCTTGCCGCTGTTCGGTGGGCCGACGTACAGCGTGACGCTGCGTTGCAGGCGGCGCGCTTTCTCGAAGGTGTCGGGGTAGCCCTGGAAGGCCAGTTCGCTGTTCAGGCCTTCGATGGTGTCCAGTTCGGCAGCGCGGTGTTCCCAGCGGTCCTGCGCGCGCATCAGCGCGGCTTTCAGATCGGCCAGTGCCTGCGGCGTGGCGCATTCGGACTGCAAGCGCGGCAGCAGCGAATCGAGGTGGTTCGGCTTGAGCGCGCGGCTGCGTGCCACCAGACTGTCGAGGTGCTCGACCAGTTCGGCGGCGTGTGGGAAGGGTGGTGGTGCACCGAGCGCGGCCAGCAGCGCGGCCTTGTCGCCGTCGCGGTAGAACGCCCACACGGCCGTGGCATCGACCGGCACGCGAAACAGCACCGGCACTTTCCAGCCGTCTTCCGCGAGCGGCAAGGCGTGGCTGATCAGCCGAGTCCACACGCCCGCATCGCGCGACACGCCCATGGCTTCCAGCGCCGCAGTGCGCTCCAGCATCAGCGCCCGCACATCGGGCCCGTTGCCGACCGCGTCGAGGTGCGCCAGCGCGCTGTCCATCAACGCGGGCGCAATCCAGCGGCTGGGCCTGGCGCCGGCCACCGGCTTTTGCAGCAGCACCAGGCCGAGTTTGTCGAGGTGCTCTTCGAAGCCGGCGCTGCGCTCGGCGATGAAGTCACCTGGTTTCACGACCTGCGGCAGGCGGTAAGCCGCCTGGCGGATGCGCTCAAACTGGGCTTTGCCGATGTGCGCAGGCAGCCGCTGCGCGTGGCGTGGGTTGGGCAGGTTCAGGCCGGTGGGGAGCGGGTCGGACATGAAAAAAGGCCTTGAAGATCAAGGCCTTGGGGTGGCAGCGACACGGTGAGGATAGGCCATGCCGGTGGACGCTGGACAAATCAGCGGTCGTGCTTGTTGTGACCGTGGCCCTTGCCATTTCCGCGACCCCGGTCATCGTGGTGGTCATGTCCACGGTGCTGCTTTTTCGCCCAGCCGGGGTGTTCTTGCTCGTAGCGCTCGCGCACCCAATGATCCTGCACGAAGTAGACCGGCTGGCCACAGGCGTTGTAGCGGCCGCAGTAGCGACGCCAGTCTTTCTGGTGCGGCCCGGGCACGTACAGATAGATGGGCCGACGTTCGTAGGGAATCGTGGGCGCCACGATGATCACCGGCTGCGGGTAGACCAAGGCGGGTCGGGGCACGTCGCCGATGTTGATGCGGCCGTAGATGCCCGGTTGGTTGATGCCGATGGACACGCCGACGCTGGTTTCTGCCTGGGCAGAAGTGATGGCGGCAGTGGCCAGCAGCAGAGCGAGGGTCTTTTTCATGAGGAGATGTGACAAGAGTTTCAGTGAAGCTGCAACGCTTGTGAGTGTGGATGCGCCGACAGCGGCGCGGTGTAGGACATGGCCTTTACTTGTGCTTACTTCGTCACACGGTCGGCCGCTGCGGCATCACCACGATGGTGCGGACGGATCAGGCGCGATGACATCGCCATGTCACGCCTACAGAACAGCATTGCTACGCTGCGGTGTAGTGCGGTTGGCGCTGGCGCGGGGCATTCACTGGCGCGTCACATTCGCTGATGACACTGCGGGGCATGTCAACGCCCCGAGTTCGCTGTGCCCTGGTCCCCGTTCGCTCGCAGCGCGGTTTCACGCTGCTCGAACTGCTGGTCGTGATGGTCATCATCGGGCTGCTGGCCGCCTATGTCGGGCCGAAGTATTTTTCGCAGATCGGCAAGTCCGAGGTCAAGACCACCCGCGCACAGATCGTCGGGTTCGAGAAAGCCTTGCAGCAGTTCCGGCTTGACGTGGGCCGCTTCCCGAGCACCGAGCAGGGCTTGCAGGCACTGCTCGCCGCCCCCGCCAACCTGCCCAAGTGGGACGGCCCCTACCTGGAAAAGGCGGTGCCGCTCGATCCCTGGGGTCGGCCGTATGTCTATGTGTCGCCGGGCGAGCACGGCGACATCGACATCAGCTCCACCGGCCGCGACGGCCGCCCTGGCGGTGACGGGCTCGACGCCGACATCACCAACTGGTGATGGAGCCCGCGCGGTTCCCTTCCTGACCCATGCAGTACGCCGTCAGCGCCATCCGCCGCACGCAGGCGGTCGCCATCACCCTCGAGGCGGCCGACGCGCACGATGCGCGGCGGCAGGCCGAAGCGCAGGGCTGTGCGGTGGTTGCCATCAAGGCCGTGGACGTGGGTACCGCGCGGCGCAGCGGGTTCGGCGGCGCGGCGGCTTTCCCGCTGTTGCAGTTCAACCAGAGCCTGCTGATCCTGTTGCGCGCCGGGCTGTCGGTGGTCGAAGCCATCGAGACGCTGGCCGAGCGCGAAAGCCGCGCTGACGCCAAAGCCGTGCTGACCCGCCTGCACCAGCAGTTGCAGGTCGGCCTGTCGTTGTCGGCCGCGCTCGAAGCGCAACCGGCGACGTTTCCGCCGCTCTATGTGGCCAGCGTGCGTGCCAACGAAAAAACCGGCGCGCTCACCGAGGCCATCGAGCGCTTTATCGCCTACCGCGCGCAGGCCGATCTGCTGCGCAAGCGGGTCATCGGCGCGGCGATCTACCCGGCCATGATCCTCGGTGTCGGCGCGCTGGTGATCGCCTTCCTGCTGCTCTATGTGGTGCCGCGTTTCAGCCTGGTGTTCCAAGACCTGGGCGACCGCATTCCGCTGATGTCGCGGCTGCTCTTGCAGTGGGGGCAGTTTGCCCATGCGCATGGGCTGGCGCTGCTGGCGGGCGGCGTTGTGGTGTTGGTCGGCATCGGGTACGCCGCCACCGTGCCAGCGGTGCGCCTCGCGGTGGCTCGGCAGATCCAGCGCATTCCGCGCATTGGCGAATTCGTTCGGGTGTACCAGTTGGCGCGCTTTTACCGCGCGCTCGGCATGCTGCAGCAGGCGGGCATCCCGATCCTCGCCGCACTCGACATGGTGGTCGGGCTGCTGCCGGTGACCTTGCACGCGGCGCTGGCGGGTGCGCGGCGCGACATCGGCGAGGGCCGCTCGATCTCTGCCGCCTTCGAGGCCCACGGCCTGACCACTGCGGTGTCGCTGCGCCTGCTGCGCGTGGCCGAGCGCACGGGCCAGATGGGCGAGATGCTGGAGCGCACCGCAGGCTTTCACGAAGAAGATATCGCGCAGTCCATCGACTGGTTCATCCGCCTCTTCGAGCCATTGCTGATGATCGCCATCGGCCTGGTGATCGGCGTGGTGGTGCTGCTGATGTACGCGCCGATCTTCGAGCTGGCGGGCAGCATCCAATGAATGCGGTCAGCGAACGGCAACTGGAGGCCGAGGTGTCGGTGGCCTTGATCACGCCGCAGGTCGTGCGCGCCGCGCGTGGTCGTGCCGCACGCGAGCAGCGCAGCGTCAGTGCCGTACTCGAAGACGAGCTGTCGCTCGCCCCCGAGGTGTTGATGCAGGCCCTGGGCCGTGCGCTGCGCTACCCGGTGGTGGGCAGCGCAGCACTGTCGGCGATGTCGCCCGCCTTCGATCTGATCGGCTATGCCGATGCGGCCCGGCGCGGATGCGCTGCGTTTCGTGACCACGGTGCGCTCATCGTCGTGCTGTCCGACCCCTTCGACGATGCGCTGCAAGCCTGGTACGTCGAGCGCCTGGCGGTGCCGCACGAGGTGCGCCTGGCCACCGCCGCCGACATGGCCGCCGTCTTGTCGCGCCACGAAGATTCGATGCGCGCGATCGACACCGCGCTGCCGACCGAAGGCAGTGCGCAGGCCACGTCGGGGGGGTTGGAAGACCTGTCGATCCGCTCGATCGGCGAGGGCACCAGCGTGGTGGTCAAACTGGTGCACTCCACCTTGTACGACGCGCTCAAGAGTGGCGTCAGCGACATCCACGTCGAGGCCAACCTGACCGGCCTCGTCATCAAGTACCGGCTCGACGGCACGCTCGCGCAGGTCGGCGCGATCGAGGGGCGCGAGCTGGCCGAGCAGGTGCTGTCGCGCTTGAAGGTGATGTCCGAACTCGACATCGCCGAGCGCCGTGTGCCGCAGGACGGCCGCTTTCGCGTCAAGGCACTCGGCCGCGAGATCGATTTCCGCGTCTCGATCATGCCCAGCATCCACGGCGAAGACGCGGTGGTGAGGGTGCTCGACAAGCAGTCGCTGGCCGACCAGGTGTCGGGCCTGCGGCTCGACGCGCTGGGCTTCGACCCGGCGATCCTGTCTGCCTTCCGACGCATGGCGCGCGACCCCTACGGCCTGCTGCTGGTGACAGGCCCGACCGGCAGCGGCAAGACGACCACGCTGTACGCCGCGATCTCCGAGATCAACCACGGCCACGACAAGATCATCACCATCGAAGACCCGGTCGAGTACCAACTGCACGGCGTGCTGCAGATTCCGGTCAACGAGAAGAAGGGCTTGACCTTCGCGCGCGGGCTGCGCTCGATCCTGCGCCACGACCCGGACCGCATCATGGTCGGCGAAATCCGCGACCCGGAGACCGCGCAGATCGCGATCCAGGCGGCGTTGACCGGTCACCTGGTGCTGTCCACCG
>JAKFUQ010000158.1 GCA_021732645.1 Rhizobacter sp.
GGACCTGGCCGAGCCCGAGGTGCTGCTCGATGTGGAGGTGCTCGAAGTCAACCGCTCGCGGCTGGCCTCGATCGGCATCGACCCGCCGGGCACCTTCACGCTGCTCAACCTGGTGCCCAACCCGTCGACGGTGGTGACAGGTGCAGGCAGCAACACCATCGTCGCCAACAACACGCTTACCACCACGCAACTCACGCTCGACCGCTTGCGCAACATCCGCAGCGAGGCGATCGGCATCGACAACCCGGCCGTGAACCTGCGCGCGCAGAACGGCGACACCAACATCCTCGCCAACCCGCGCATCCGGGTGAAAAACCGCGACAAGGCGCGCATCCTGATCGGCGACCGGGTGCCGGTGATCACCACCACCGCCACGGCGAACGTCGGCGTGTCGGAATCGGTGACCTACCTCGATGTGGGCTTGAAGCTCGATGTCGAGCCGAATGTGTTTCTGGACAACGAGGTCGGCGTCAAGGTCAACCTGGAGGTGAGCAACATCGTGCGCGAAGTGCGCAGCCGCACCGGCGGTCTGACCTATCAGATCGGCACCCGGCTGGCGACCACCTCGCTGCGCCTGAAAGACGGCGAGACGCAGGCGCTGGCCGGCCTGATCAGCGATGAAGACCGGCAAAGCGCGGTCGGTGTGCCGTGGCTGATCGACCTGCCTATCCTCGGGCGGCTGTTTTCCAGCGAACGCAAGGACCGCAACAAGACCGAGATCGTGCTGCTCATCACCCCGCGCGTGGTGCGCAATCTCAACCCCGGCGCGCCCGACCGCAACGAACATGCCGGCGGCACCGAAGCGGCGGTCGGCGCGTTGCCGCTGCGTGTGCAGGGCACCGGCAAGATCGCACTGCCGCCAGGCAACGGGGCGCGCCGCGGCGCTTCTCCCGTTGCTCCCGGTGCTGCCGATCCGCCCGATCAGTCGGTGGTAAGCGAGCCTGAATCCGTGCCCGACACGGCGCCGCCGCCGACGCCGACACCAGAGCCCGCCGCGCCATGAAGCCGATGTGCGCGCGCGGCTTCACGTTGATCGAACTGCTGATCACCGTGGCCATCCTCGCGCTGCTGGCCGGCGGGGCGATGAGCTTTGCCGACCTGGCCGTCAAGCGCACGCAGGAGCAGGAGTTGCGCAGCGCGCTGCGCCAGATCCGCGAGGCGATCGATGCCTACAAGCTGGCGGCCGACGCCGGGCGCATTACCAAGGCGACGGATGAGTCGGGCTATCCGCCCACCTTGGCAGCGCTGACCGAGGGCGTCGTCGAGGCCGGCAGCGCGCAGGGCAAGAAGCTGTACTTCCTGCGCCGCCTGCCCCGCGATCCGATGGCCGACCCGGGCGCACCGGCGGCCGACACCTGGGGCCTGCGCAGCGCCGAGAGCGATGCTGCCAACCCGCAGCCCGGGCGCGATGTGTTCGATGTCTATTCGTTGTCGCCGCAGACCAGCCTGGGCGGCAGGCCCTATGGCGAATGGTGAACCCCATGCACCGCCTCAGCCTGCGACCCCTCGGCTTCACACTGATCGAGTTGATGGTCGTGATGGCCGTCATTGCGAGCTTGCTGACGCTGGCGCTGCCGCGCTACTTCAACAGCGTCGAGCGCAGCCGCGAGGCGGTGCTCAAGCAAGACCTGCACATCATGCGCGACGCCATCGACAAGTACCTGGCCGACCGCGGTCGCTACCCGCTGACCTTGGAAGAGCTCGCGGAAAAGCGCTACCTGCGGCGCGTGCCGCCCGACCCGATCACCGACAGCACGAGCACCTGGGTCACGGTCTCGCCGCCCGAGGGCGAGGCACGCGACGGGGTCTACGACGTGCGCAGCGGTGCGCCCGGCGCGGGCCTTGACGGGGAGCCGTATGAAAGCTGGTGAGCCGATGGGCTGCATGACGCGCATCCCCGACAAGTTGTCACGATCGCTGACTAGGCTCGTTCGTTACCTTCAGAAAGCATGTCCGTGAGCTCACCCTTCAGGCTGGATGACAGCGATCGCAGTCGCTATGCCGACGCGGTGGAAGCGTCGTTTCTGGTGTCCAGTCGCCAGCAGTTCTTCGTCTGGAGCCAAAGCTCGGTGCAGGCCCTGATTCCGCACGAAATTCTGATCTGCGGCATCGAGGACGGCACCCGCCAGGGCATGGCGCTGCACCGCTTCAGCGCCAGCCGCTATTTCCGGCAGGAACATTTCGAGGTGGTGTCCGATCCGCACAGCGGCCTGATGCCATGTCTGCTCGCTGCGGTCGCAGGCCAACGCTCGGGCGTCGTGTTCTGCCCGCTGCCGCGGGTGGGCAGCAGCAAACCGGCCGATGAAGCGTTGCGGTTGATGGTCGCCGACAACGAGTTGAAGAACCTCGCAGCGCGACTGGTGATGGGCCCACGCGGCCGGTTCGATGCCTTCTATGTGTTCTCGCGCGTGAACGGCCCGCTCGACGAACGGCTGGCCTACCTGATCGAGTGGATGGTGCCGCATCTGCACAACGCCTACCTGCGGGTGCTGGCCACCGAGCGCGAGGCGTCCGGGCCCGCCACCCCGCGGGCCGGGCGGCTGGTGACGCCCCGGCAAGAGGAAATCCTCAACCTCATCAAGTGCGGCAAGACCAACATCGAGATCGCCGAGTTGCTGAGTTGCAGCCCGTGGACGATCAAAAACCACATCCAGGCCATTCTGCGCAAGCTCGACTCCAACACCCGCACCCATGCCATCGCACGGGCGATGAGCCTGGGCATCCTGACGCCGGATTGACGGCGGGCCATGGCGACGACGTGCCGCAACGCGAGCCGCTCGCGCGGCTTCACCTACCTCGGGGTGCTGTTCATCATCAGCTTGCTGGGGATGACGGCAGCGGCGGCGAGTGTCGTGTGGACAGCGGCGCAGCAGCGCGACAACGAGGTGGAACTGGTCTTCGTCGGCCGCCAGTTCGAAGTGGCGATCGAGCGCTACCGGGCGGCCTCTCGCCCACCCGCTGCCGACCCGAGCGGCGATCCGTCCGCTGGTTCGTCAGTCAGTCCGCTTGCGAACCCGGCGGCGCTGTACCCACCCAGCCTGGAAGCACTGTTGCGCGACGACCGCGCCATCACCCCGCAGCACCACCTGCGCCGCATCTACCTCGACCCGATGACCGGCAACGCCCAGTGGGGGCTGATCCGCCTGCCCGGTGGCGGCATCGTCGGCGTGCACAGCCTGTCGGATCGCCAGCCGTTTCCGCGCAAATTCGTGGTGGCGGGGTTTTCGCCGCCACGGTCGCAAAGCTACCGCGACTGGCGCTTCATTGCGCCCAGTGCTGAAGAACTGCTCGCCACGCCCCAGCAGCACCTCACTCGCCCAGGCATCACAGCGCCTGCTGCCAGCCCCGACGCGGCCCCACTGTCGCCAGGCACCGATGGCGCCCCGCCCAGCGATGCAGACCAGAGTGCTGCACCCACGCGCCGTGCGCTGCCGCGCCTGACCTTGCAAGACTTGCGCAGCCAAACGCCCGAGGCCTGCGACCGCATTGCGGCCTACGACGCCGCAGTCTGCGCCGACCAGGCCGAGCGCTACGGCGACGAGGCAGCGCAGGTCTGCCTGGAATCGGCCACCGCACGCACCGTGGCCTGCGCCGTAGGCGACAAAACTCCGCTGTCGCCCCTGGTGACGCGCTGAACAGGCGCTGAATGGCGCGCTGAGCACACCCGACCGGCCCCCGGTGCGCGGGCAGCGTACCGGGCCTCGTCAAATTGTCATGATCGGTCGGAACAATCGCGCAGATGGCCGTTTTCAGTCGTTGGGGAGTTGTTCGCGCGTTTGCAGGTCGATGTGTGATCTGTCTGGCCATTTCGGGTCATGCCCATGGCCAGGCCGAGCCCCCTGCCGAACCCGCCACCCCGCGCTTCGATGTGTTCGAGTACCGCATCGAAGGCAATTCGGTGCTGGCGATCGATCGCATCGAGCGAGCGGTCTACCCCTTCCTCGGCGAGCAGCGCACGGTCGACGACGTTGAATCGGCTCGCCTCGCGCTTGAAGCCGCTTACCGCGAAGCCGGCTACGGCACGGTGGTGGTGGACACGCCCGAGCAGCGCATCACCGATGGTGTGGTCACTTTGCAGGTGACGCAAGCGCCGATCGCGCGGCTGCGCGTGGTCGGCTCGCGCTACTACTCGCAGGGCCGCATTCTTGAGAAAGTGCCTGCGCTGGCCGAAGGCGAGGTGCCCAACTTCAAGGTCGTGACCGCGCAGCTCGCTACAGTCAACACCTCGGCCGACCGTCGGGTCACGCCGCTGCTGCGCCCCGGCAAGGAAGTGGGTACCACCGAAGTCGACCTGACGGTGGACGACCAATTTCCGTTGCACGGCAGTCTGGAGCTGAACAACAAATACAGCCCCAACACCACCAGCTCGCGGCTGCAGGCCTCGCTGCGCTACGACAACCTGTGGCAGCGCGAACACAGCATCAGCGCCCAGGCGCAGCTGTCGCCCGAAGACACCGGCGAAGTGCAGGTGATTTCGGGTTCCTACACCGTGCCCACCGGCAGCGGCCTGGTGGTGCTGTCGTACACCCGCTCGAACAGCAACACCTCGGTGGGCGTCGGTGGCGTGACCATCTTCGGCAAGGGCAGCATCTACGGCCTGCGCGGCATCTTCTTGCTGGACGGCAGCGCCACGCTGAACCACTCCATCACCCTGAGTGCCGAGTACAAGGATTTCGACGAGCTCACCACGACGGGCGACGCCCCCGGCTTCACCACACCGATCCGCTACCTGCCCTTCGGCGCGAGCTACGCCGCCACGGTGGTCGACGACTCGGGTTACTGGCAAACCGGCGGTGGGCTGACCTTCGCGGTGCGCGGCCTGGCCAGCCAACAAGCGCAGTTCGCTGACAAGCGCTTCCTGGCGCAAAACAACTTCGCCGTGTTGCGGGGCAACGTCTCCCGCACGCACAAGCTGCCGCACGACATCACGCTGTTCGCCGCGCTCGAAGGCCAGATCAGCGACCAGGCGCTCATCAGCAACGAGCAGTTTGTGGCCGGGGGTGTGGACAGCGTGCGCGGTTACCTCGAAGCCTCGTCGGTGGGCGACAAGGGCCTGCGCACCTCGGTCGAGCTGCGCAGCGGCAACCTGGTTGCCGAGCAGTCGGCCTGGTTCAGTGGACTCACCGCGCACACCTTCTTCGACGGCGCGCTGCTGCGCCTGAAAGATGCGCTGCCCGGGCAAGACGACCGCGACACCCTGGCCAGCCTCGGCTTCGGCCTGCGCCTGCAAGCGCGCCACTACGCCCGCTTCTCGCTCGATGTCGGCTGGCCGCTGCGCGACGCGCGGCAAACCAGCAAAGGCTCGCCGCGGGTGCATGCGAGTGGCGTGATCGAGTTTTAGCGCCCCGCCATGGTCACTGGCCACAAGGCCTTGCGCAAGGCACTCGCGCCGCTTGCCGAAGCCCAGCGTTTGCTGGCGGCAGGGCAGCATGCCCAGGCGGTCGCGCTGCTGCGCCCTGCAGCCGACCATCTGTTGTTGCGGGCCGAAGCGCATTACCTGCTGGCCATCGCCTCGATCATGGCCAGCGACCCGAGCGCCGCTGTCGCGCAGGCGGGTGTCGCCGTCGCCGCGACGCCGGGCGATGCGCGCTACCACTTCACCCTCGGCCGGGCGCACAAGGCGGCGGGTGATCTTGATGGTGCCGAGTCGGCGTACCGCCACGCCTTGGTGCTGAACCCGGCCTATGCCGAGGCGATGGTCAGCCTGGGCATCGTGATGAAAACCCGTGGCGATGCCGATGCGGCCATGGCGCTGTACGACCAGGCGCTGGCGCTGGTGCCGAATTTCGCCGCCGCGCACGCCAACCGTGCCGCGGCGTTGGCCTTGCGCACCGAGCGCGCCGCCGAGGCCGGGCAGGACGACGCGCCCAGCGACGAGGTGATCGCCGCGCAGGCGCATGCCGTCGCGCTGGAGCCCCGCAATGCCGCCTTGCAGCGCAACCTCGGCGTGTTGCTGATGCGTGCGCGGCGGCGGCGTGAGGCGGCCACGGCCTTCAACGCCGCACTCACCGAGAACCCGGCCGATGTCGAGTCGTGCCTGAACCTCGGGTTTTGCCTGCGTGCGCTGGGTCAGAACACCCTGGTGCGCGAGCTGTTCGAAAAATGGCTGAGCCTGAATGCGCCGAATGCCGTGGTGATGCGCTCGCTGGCGGCGGTGCTCACCCGCGACGGCCACATCGACGCGGCCCGGCCGTGGGCCGAGCAAGCTGCCGCGCTCGACCTCGACGCCGACGCGCTGATGCAACTCGGCAGCACGCTGATGCAGTCGCGTCGGCTCGAAGAAGCGCTGGCGCACTGCCGCCGTGCGGTCGAGATGGCGGGTGCGCGGCCTGAGCTCTACGGCACCCTGCTGCTCGGCATGAACTACCTGCACGAAGACCCGGCCTTGATCTTCGACGCCCATGCCGAGTTCGGTCGCCTGCTGCCGCCGGTGCGGGCATCGCGGCCGATCTGGAAGGCACTCGCACCGGGCGAGCGCCTGAAGGTGGGCTATGTGTCGGGCGATTTCGTTCGCCATTCGGTGTCGTTTTTCATCGGCGCGTTGCTCGAACACCACGACACCAGCCGCTTCGAGATCACCTGCTACCACAACCTCGGTTGGAGCGACGCCACCACCGAGCGGCTGAAGTCGCACGGCCACCGCTGGGTCGAGTGCGAAGGTCTGTCCGACGCCCACCTGCGGCGGCGCATCGAAGACGACGGCATCCACATCCTGATCGACCTGGCCGGCCACACCTCGCACTCCCGCGTGCACATGTTTGCGCAGGGCGCGGCACCGGTGCAGATCACCTACCTCGGCTACCCGACGGTCAACGGCGTGCCGGCCAACGACTTCCGCATCACCGATGCCACCATCGACCCGGGCGACATTCCCCCCTGCGCCAGCGAGCAGCCGCTGCACCTGCCGCACACGATGTTCTGCTACCGGCCCGATGAGGCACCACCCATCGGCCCGCCACCCGAAGCGGGTTGCGGCCACATCACCTTCGGCTCGTTCAACAACATCGCCAAGGTGACCGACCGCACGCTGGCCCTGTGGTCGCAGGCAATGAACGCCGTGCCCGGCTCGCGCCTGCTGCTCAAGTCGCCCGCCATGGCGCAGGCGTCGAACCGCAACAACATCGAGCGCTTCATGGCCGAGCACGGCGTGGCCGCCGAGCGGCTCAGCCTGCAGCCGTGGATCGCCAGCAAGAGCAGCCACCTGGATTTGTACAACCAGGTCGACATCGCGCTCGACCCGTACCCCTACAACGGCGCCACCACCACCTGCGAAGCGCTGTGGATGGGCGTGCCGGTGCTGAGCTTGCGCGGCCGCACCCACACCTCGCGCATGGGCGCCTCGCTGCTGCACGCCATCGGTCGACCCGAGTGGGTGGCCGACAGCGATGCCGAGTTCGTTGCCATCGCCTGCCAGCTCGCTGCCGACCGCGATGCCCGCGCGCGCTGGCGCACCGAGGCGCGCAGCGTGCTGCAAGCCAGCGCACTGTTCGACGAGACCGGCCACACCACCGCGTTCGAGGTGCTGCTGCAAGCCGCCTGGGCCACCATCGGCGCGCGATCGGCTGCGGCGCCCTGGACCCCCTTGGCTGCAGGGCGCCCGAACGGGCTGAATTAGTCCGAACGGATCAGCCTTCGGGCGGAAACCGCAAGACAACCGTCACACAACGTCCCTAGATTGAAGTGGTTGTGTGTGGCGTCGTGGGCGCTGCCTCGCCATGGCCCGTATGGGCCATGGATGCAGGCAGGCGCAAACATGATGGCGACACAGAGGACTTCTAGAGTCTGGCCCATCGGAAGGTTCCCGTAGCAGGGAGGCACGCCGATGCGGTCTGGTGGAAGGTGGATTGTTTCCGTGTGGCACCGGTGGGTGCGCGGCGGCGATGTGCTCCAAACCAAGGCTTTGCAACGCGCTACCCGTTACCCGAAATACCCGACTTTCAAACCAGGAGTGAACTCAGCATGAATTTCAACCTCAAGATCATCGCAGCCGCTGCCGCCATCGCATCGATGGCCGGTGCCGCCCAGGCCCAGGCCGTGCTCCCGACACCCGCGAGCACCGGCAACGGCAGCTTGCTGATCGTCGCTTTCAACACTGTCACAGATGCGTTTTATGTGCGCAATCCCGGCTTAACCA
>JAKFUQ010000059.1 GCA_021732645.1 Rhizobacter sp.
CATCCTCATCGACCTGCATGGCATGACCTGGGACGCTGCGATGGCGCAGTGCCAGAAGGTGATGAGCTACACCAACCACACCCTCATGCCTGAGGCGCTGGAAACCTGGCCGGTGTCCATGCTGGAGCACTGGCTGCCGCGGCACCTGGAAATCATCTACCAGGTCAACGACCGCTTCCTGACGCACCTGGCGCAGCACTTTCCCGGCGACAAGGCCCTGGTGCGGCATGTGTCGCTGATCGACGAAAACGGCGAGCGCCGCGTGAAGATGGCCTCGCTGTCGATCGTGGCCAGCCACCGCGTCAACGGCGTGTCGCGGCTGCATTCGGAGCTGATGGTCCAGACCATCTTCGCCGATTACGCGCGGGTCTTTCCCGATCGCTTTTGCAACGTCACCAATGGCGTGACGCCGCGCCGCTGGCTGGCGCAGGCCAACCCGGCCTTGTCGGCCACCCTCGATGAGCGGCTGGGCCCCCAGTGGCGCACCCACCTGGACCAACTCGCGCAACTGGCACCGCAGGCAGGGGACCCCAGCTTGCAGCGTGCCGTGCTGGCCGCCAAGCGTGCCAACAAGGAGCGGCTGGCGCTGCTGGTGCGGCGTGACCTGGGCATCACCATCGACCCGGCCAGCCTGTTCGACGTGCAGATCAAGCGCATCCACGAGTACAAGCGGCAGCTGCTCAACGCGCTGCATGTGGTGGCGCGCTACCAGGCCATCGTGGCCAACCCGGATGCGGCGTGGCAGCCGCGCACGGTGATCTTCGCGGGCAAGGCCGCCTCGGCTTACGCCATGGCCAAGACCATCATTCGCCTGATCCACGACATCGCTCGCACGGTGAACATCGACCCACGCGTGCGCGACCGATTGAAGGTGGTCTATCTGCCCAACTACAGCGTGTCCCTGGCCGAGAACATCATCCCGGCGGCCGACTTGTCGGAGCAGCTGTCTACCGCGGGCACCGAGGCCTCGGGCACCGGCAACATGAAGTTCGCGCTCAATGGGGCGCTGACCATCGGCACCTGGGACGGCGCTAACATCGAAATGGCGCAGGCGGTGGGCGCTGAGCACTTCTTCATCTTCGGCCTGCACGCCGAGCAGGTCGATCAAGTGCGCGCGCTGGGCTACGACCCGCGCTTGCACTACGAGGAAAATGCGCAGCTCAAGGCCGTGCTCGATGCGATTGCGGGCGGCGCTTTTTCGCCGGGTGAACCGGGCCGCTACCGGGGCCTGGTCGACTCGCTGCTCAATCGCGACGCCTACATGTTGCTGGCCGACTTCGCCGCGTACGTGAGCGAGCAGCAGCGTGTTGACGCGCTGTTTGCCACGCCCGAGGCCTGGGCCGACAAGGCCATCCGCAACATCGCTGGCATGGGCTCGTTCTCCTCAGACCGCACCATCCGTGACTACGCACGGACGATCTGGAATGTGAAGGTGCAGTGAGCCGCCGACGTCGGCGTGCGACCGTCGCCAGAGCCGACGTTTCGCCGTCACGCGAGTTGAGCCACCATGGCAGGTGATGATTTCCGACGCTGATCTCGAGGCCCTGCTGGCCGGCCGCCACGGCGATCCGTTCGCGGTGCTGGGGCCGCACGCCGATGGCGGTGGCCGCGTCTGGGTGCGCGCGCTGCTGCCGGGCGCGCGCGAGGTGGCGGTGGTCGATGCCGCCACGAGTCAGACGCTGGCCACGCTGACTGCACGTGTGCCGGGCGTGTTTTTCGAGGCACCCGTGGGCGCTCGCTGCCCGCCCTACCGGCTGCGTGTGCAGTGGCAGGGCGGCTCATCGGGTGACCATGCCGATGCCTACGCTTTCGGCTCGGCCCTCGGCGCGCAGGACCTGCACTACCTCGGTGAAGGCTCGCACCTGCGGCCGTGGCAGGTGCTGGGTGCGCACCTGATGACCATCGACCACGTGGCGGGCACCCGCTTCGCCGTGTGGGCGCCGAACGCCAGCCGCGTCAGCGTGGTGGGCGACTTCAATGCCTGGGATGCCCGCCGCCACCCGATGCGGGTACAGCATGGCGCGGGCGTGTGGGACATCTTCGTGCCCCATGTCGGCGTGGGCGACCGCTACAAGTACGAGGTCCGCTCGCGCGACGGCCGCGTGATGCCGCTCAAGGCCGACCCCTATGCGTTCGCGATGGAGCGGCGACCATCGACCGCCAGCATCGTCGCGCCGCCCGCGCAGCGCAGCCTGCCCGCGACCCGAGCCGCGGCCAACCGGCATGACGCGCCGATGTCGATTTACGAGGTGCACCTGGGTTCGTGGCGGCGCACGGCCGATGGTGGTTTCCTCGACTGGGACGCACTCGCCGAGCAATTGCCGGCCTACGCAGCCGACCTCGGCTTCACCCACCTCGAACTGTTGCCGGTGGCCGAGCACCCGTTCGATGGCTCCTGGGGCTACCAGGTGATCGGCCTGTTCGCACCGACCTCGCGGTTCGGTGATCCAACGGGTTTTGTGCGATTTCTGGACGTCTGCCACCAGCAGGGCATCGGCGTGATCGTCGACTGGGTGCCGGCGCATTTTCCGACCGATGTGCACGGCCTCGCGCAGTTCGACGGCACCGCGCTCTACGAATACGCCGATCCGCGCGAAGGCTTCCACAACGACTGGAACACGCTGATCTACAACTTCGGCCGCCACGAAGTGCGCAACTTCCTGATCGGCAACGCGCTGTACTGGCTGCAGCAGTGGGGCGTGGACGGCCTGCGGGTCGATGCGGTGGCCTCGATGCTGTACCGCGACTACAGCCGCCACCCGGGCGAATGGGTGCCGAATGCCCAGGGCGGCCGCGAGAACCTGGAAGCGATCGCCTTCCTGCGGCGCATGAACGAGGTGGCCGGTGCCGAGGTGCCGGCCAGCGTGACCATCGCCGAGGAATCGACTGCGTGGCCCGGCGTGTCACGCCCCACGTCGGGCGGCGGCCTGGGCTTTCACCACAAGTGGAACCTGGGCTGGATGCACGACACGCTGCTGTACTTCAGCAAGGAGCCCGTGCACCGGCGCTGGCACCATCAGCAGCTGACCTTCAGCCTGCTGTACGCGTTCGACGAGAACTTCGTGCTGCCGATCTCGCACGACGAGGTGGTGCACGGCAAGGGCTCGCTGCTCGGCAAGATGCCGGGCGACCGCTGGCAGCAATTTGCCAACCTGCGCCTGCTGCTCGCCTACATGTGGATGCACCCTGGCAAGAAGCTGCTGTTCATGGGCTGCGAGTTGGCGCAGCAGCAAGAGTGGAACCACGACCAGGCGCTCGACTGGCACCTGCTCGATGTGCCCGCGCACCGGGGCGTGCAGTCGCTGGTGCGCGACCTGAACCGCCTCTACACCAGCCGCCCCGCGTTGCACCGCCGCGACCATGACAGCAGCGGTTTCGAGTGGGTCGCCGCCGACGATGCCGATGGCTCCACGCTGGCTTTCCTGCGCAAGGACGCTGCCGGCGCCGTGTTGCTGGTGGTGTGCAACTTCACCCCCGTGCCGCGCCACGGGCACCGCGTCGGCGTGCCGCACGGCGGACATTGGCGCGAGGTGCTCAACAGTGATTCCGCCTTCTACGGCGGCGGCAACCTCGGCAACGGTGCTGATTTGCTGATCACGCAGACCCCCGGTGCGCATGGCCGCAGCCACGCGCTGTCACTGACCCTGCCGCCACTGGCCGTGGTGGTGTTCGAGACTGCATGAACGCGCTGTCCGTCACGCCCTCGGTGGTGAGCCTAGTCGCTCTGCCTGCTGGCCGCCCGTATCCGCTCGGTGCCAGCCTGCGCGATGGCGGCGTCAACTTCGCGGTGTACGCCGGTGATGCCAGTGCGGCGGAGCTGTGCGTGTTCGATGCCGCAGGCCACGAGACGCGCCACGCCTTGACCCACTGCGACGACGGCGTCTGGCACGGCTTCCTTGCGGGTGCGGCTGCTGGCCTTGTCTACGGCTACCGCGCCCACGGCCGCTACGCGCCCGACCAGGGCCTGCGCCACAACCCGCACAAGCTGCTGCTCGACCCGTATGCGCAGGAGATCGTCGGGCGCTACCACTGGCGCGACGAGCATTACGGCCACCAGTGCGACCATCCCGACGGCCACCTGTCGTTCGACCGCCGCGACAACGCGCCCTGGATGCTCAAGGCCCGTGTGGCCGCTGCACTGCCAGCGCTGCCAACACCATCGCCGCCGCACACCCCCCTGGCCGAGAGCGTGCTCTACGAACTGCACGTCAAGGGCTACACGCGGCTGCATCCGGGTGTGCCCGAGGCGCTGCGTGGCACCTACGCGGGTCTGGCGCAGCCGGTGGTGATCGATCACCTGCGGCGCCTGGGGGTCACCGCAGTGTCGTTGTTGCCGGTGCACTATGCGATCGACGAGGCCCGCTTGTCGGAGCTGGGGCTGGTCAACTACTGGGGCTACAACACGCTGGGTTTCTTCGCGCCCGATCGGCGGCTGTCGGCCACACCCGACGATCCCACGGCCACACGCCTGGAGTTCCGCGCCATGGTGCAGGCACTGCATGCGGCCGGCATCGAGGTGCTGCTGGACGTGGTCTACAACCACAGCGCCGAGGCGGGCGAAGACGGGCCCACGCTGAGCCTGCGCGGCCTGGACAACGCGGCTGCCTACCGGCTGGTGCCCGAGGACCGCAGCCGCTACGACAACTACACCGGCTGCGGCAACACGCTGAAGCTGGCGCACCCGCGCATGCTGCAGCTGGTGCTGGACTCGCTGCGCCACTGGGTCAGTGAGTACGGCGTCGATGGCTTTCGCTTCGATCTGGCGCCGGTGCTGGGCCGGGTGGAGCGTGATTTCGAAGCCGGCAGCGCCTTGCTGGCCGCCATGCTGCAAGACCCGGTGCTGGCGCGCTGCAAGCTGATCGCCGAACCGTGGGATGTGGGGCCGCACGGCTACCAGCTCGGTCGTTTTCCAGGCCGCTTCGCCGAGTGGAACGATCGCTTTCGGGACAGCACTCGCCTGTTCTGGAATTCGCGCGGCGTGGGCCGGGGCGAGTTCGCCCGCCGACTGCTGGCGTCGAACGACCGCTTTCACCACGGTCGCCGCTCACCCAGCGCCTCGGTCAATTTCATCAGCGCGCACGACGGCTTCACGCTGCACGACCTGGTGAGCTACAACCACAAGCACAACCTGGCCAACGGCGAGCTCAACCGCGACGGCCACCACGCCAACTTCAGCACCAACTGCGGTGTGGAAGGCGCCACCACCGAGGCGGCCGTGCTGGCGCAGCGCGCTCGGCTGGTGCGCGCGTTGTTGGCCACCACGCTGCTGGCCCAGGGCACGCCGATGCTGCTGGCGGGCGACGAACTCGGCCACAGCCAGCGTGGCAACAACAATGCCTACTGCCAGGACAACGCCATCAGCTGGATCGACTGGACGCGCGCCGATGCCAACCTGGTCGACTACACCGCACGCCTGATCCGGCTGCGACGAGATCATGTTGCGCTGCGCCAGGACCACTGGCTGGCCGACGGCACCGATCCCGACGGCGCGCCCGACGCCCGTTGGCTGGCACCCGATGCGACGGTGTCGCGCGAGATGACCGTGGACGACTGGCACGACAACCGTCGCCACGCGCTGGGGCTGTGGTTGTCGCCGCCGAACGGCGCTGCGGTGCTGCTGTGGATCAATGCCGAGGCGGCACCGCTGCGCTGCGTGCTGCCGCCGGGTCGCTGGCAGCTGGCGATCGACAGCAGCGGCGACCACGCTGAAGCCCCCACCCTCGACACCACCATCGACGTGCCTGCACAGGCGGTGCTGGCGCTGATCTGCGAAGGCCGGGAGGGCGCCGCATGACCCTCTTGCAAGGCCGTCCATGACCGACCGTCGCTCCGGCATCCTGTTGCACCCCACCTCGCTGCCGGGTCCGCACGGCAGCGGCGACTTCGGGCCCGCGGCCTACCACTACGTCGACTGGCTGGTGGCCGCCGGTCAGCGTGCCTGGCAGGTGCTGCCGCTGACGCCGATCGGGCCGGGCAACTCGCCTTACGCCAGTGTGTCGGCCTTCGCCGGCTCCCCGCTGCTGGTGGCGCTTGAACCCCTGATCGAGAAGGGCTGGATAGCCGCTGCCGACGTGGCCACTGGCAGCAGCCTGCCGACTGAACGCGTTGCGTTCGAGCAAGTCGTGCCCTGGCGCATGGCGCGGCTGCACGAGGCGTGCAGCGGCTTCGAGCGCCTGGGCAGCCGCGCGGATCGTGCCGCTTTCGCCGCGTTCTGCACCGCCGAGGCCGACTGGCTCGAGGACTACGCGCTGTTCATGGCGCTCGATGGGCACCACCGGCAGCAACAGGTGTGGTGTTGGACCGCCTGGGACGCGGGCTGTGCGCGGCGCGATCCCACAGCGTTGGCTGCGGCCCGTGTGCAGTGGCGCGTGGAGATCGGCTTCTGGTGCTTTGTGCAGTGGTGTTTCTTCGCGCAGTGGCATGCGCTCAAGCGCTACGCCAACCAGCGCGATGTGCAACTGATCGGCGACCTGCCGATCTTCGTGGCCCACCATTCGGCCGACTGCTGGGCACGGCCCGATCTGTTCCTGCTCGATGCGCAGGGTGAGCCGCGCGTGGTGGCGGGTGTACCGCCAGACTATTTCTCGGCCACCGGGCAGCGCTGGGGCAATCCGCTGTACGACTGGCCCGCCATGCAGCGCGATGGCTACGCCTGGTGGGTGGCCCGCATGCGGCACGAACTGGCCCGCGCGGATGTGGTGCGCATCGACCACTTCCGTGGCTTCGTGGCGTACTGGGAAATTCCCGCCGCGTGTGCGACCGCGGTCGAGGGCCGCTGGGTGAGTGCCCCCGGGGTGGCGCTGTTCGAGGCGCTGCGCGCGGCGCTGGGCCCGCTGCCCGTGATCGCCGAAGACCTGGGTGTGATCACACCCGAGGTGGAAGCGCTGCGCGACGGCTGCGGCTTCCCGGGCATGAAGATCTTGCAGTTCGCCTTCGGCGGCGATGCCGCGCACGCCTTCTTGCCGCACAACTATTCCACCCATTGCGCCGCCTACACCGGCACGCACGACAACGACACCGCACGCGGCTGGCACCAGGGCGCGCCCGACCACGAACGCTGCCATGCCGAGGCCTATCTGGGCACCGACGGCGCAGACATCCACTGGGCCATGATCCGTGCCACCTGCGCGTCGGTGGCCGAACTGGCGGTGTACCCGATGCAGGACGTGCTGGGTCTGGGCTCCCTGCACCGGCTGAACACCCCCGGCCAACTCGACTGCTGGACCTGGCGCTTCGCCTGGGAGCAAGTGGGCGCAGCACCGGCACAGCGGCTCGCGCAGTTGTCGGCGGCTTTTGGGCGCACTGCCGCCCGCGATGGCCCCTGCTCTGCGATGCGTGGATACGAGGTGACTTGAGCCCAGCACCATGGAGTACAACCGCAGTGTCCAGTGTCGTGGGAGCATCCTCGTATGTCGAATCAGGTCTTTGACCGCTCGCAATTGACGCGTCGCGCGATGGCGCTGGTGCTGGCCGGGGGCCGCGGCAGTCGGCTGAAGGAGCTCACCGACACCCGTTCCAAGCCGGCGGTGTACTTCGGTGGCAAGTTCCGCATCGTCGATTTCTCGCTGTCGAACTGCCTGAACTCCAACCTGCGCCGCATCGGCGTGGTCACGCAGTACAAGTCGCACAGCCTGCTGCGCCATGTGCAGCGCGGCTGGGGCTTCATGAAGGCCGAGATGAACGAGTTCATCGACTTGCTGCCCGCGCAGCAGCGCCTTGACGATGAGAATTGGTACCGCGGCACTGCCGATGCGGTGTACCAGAACATCGACATCATCGAGTCCAACAACCCGAAATACGTGGTGATCCTGGCTGGCGATCACATCTACAAGATGGATTACGGCCGCATGCTCGCCTATCACGTGGCCAAGGGCGCCGAGTGCACCGTGGGCTGCATCGAGGTGCCGCTGGCCGAGGCCACCGCCTTCGGCGTGATGGCCGTCGACAACGCCTGGCAGATCACCGACTTCGTCGAGAAGCCCGACAACCCGCCGTCGATGCCGGGCCACCCTGACATGGCGCTCGCCAGCATGGGTGTGTATGTGTTCAACGCGCAGTACCTCTACGACGAACTGCGGCGCGACATCAACGACCCGAATTCGGCCCATGACTTCGGGCGCGACAT
>JAKFUQ010000056.1 GCA_021732645.1 Rhizobacter sp.
GCATCGGATCGGGTTGCTTGGGTCCGTCGCTTTTGCGCGGCGCCGATGGCGCGCTGCCTCCGGCGCCGAAGCCGCCGCCGCCGTTACGGAAATTGCGGCCACCTGCTGGTGCGTGCGGGTTCTGCGCGAAGCGCTTGTCGAAGGTTTGCTCCAGGGGATTCGGGATGCGTGATGGATCGAAGTCGTCGTCGAGATCATCGTCGCGCGCAGGCCGATCATCGGTTGAACGCTCAGCGCGCACGGGGGCTTCGGCTTGCGTTGGGCGAGGACCATGGCCCTCGTTGAAAGGACGATCACGATGGGGCGCATCGGGACGCGGCGGGCGGCCGTCGCGGCGCTCGCCGTGAGGTGCTTTGTCGCGACCTCGTGGCGGCCGAGCCGGCTGGGCATCACGTCCATTCGGACGTGGCTCGCGCGGGCCGCCTTCGGCTTCACCACCGGCCAGCCGGCGAATCTCCCGAATATCAGAGTCTTCCAGATCCACCCACACGCCGCGCTTGAGACCGCGCGGCAGCACGACGCAGCCGTAGCGGATGCGGATCAGCCGGTTGACGGTCAGGTCGACTGCATCGAACAGCTTGCGCACCTCACGGTTGCGACCCTCGGTGATGACGACGCGGTACCAGTGATTCAAGCCCTCTCCGCCGCCGTTTTCAATGGAGCGGAAGCTGGCCGCCTGGCCTTCGATCATGACGCCTTCGAGGAGCATGGCTTTGGACTCCTGGTCGAGCGTACCGAGCACGCGCACCGCGTACTCGCGCTCGACGCCAAAACGAGGATGCATCAAGCGGTTTGCCAGATCACCCGAGTTGGTGAAGAGCAGCAGGCCTTCGGTGTTGATGTCGAGCCGCCCGACCGATTGCCACTTGCCCTGCTGCAGCCGCGGCAGCCTGCGAAACACCGTCGGCCGGTGCTCTGGGTCGTCGTTGGTGACCACTTCGCCGGTGGGCTTGTGATACGCAATGATGCGCGGCGGCGGCGGGATGATGCGCACGCGCACCGGCTTGCCGTTGACCTTGATCTGGTCGCCGAACGAGATGCGCTGACCGGTGTGCGCCAGTTGGCCGTTGACCTCGACCAGGCCATCGACGATGGCTTGCTCCATGTCACGGCGCGAGCCGATGCCCGACTGCGCCAGCACCTTGTGCAACTTCGGCGCTTCGGGCTCGGGGCGCAGCACGCGCTTGGGCGGGGCGGCAGGCTCGTCGGCGGGCGGCTCGATGTCGAACTCGCCGGACATCACCTGGGCGAACAGCTCGCCGACATCGGCGGGAATCACGGGCGGGCCGCTGGCTTCCATTGCGCCATGCTCATCCGCTGCGTCATCGGGACCGCCTTCGCTCAGCACCTCGCCCGATCCCGTCGCGTCCGGTTCATCGAAACGGGGCCCGCGCCGTCGCTGCCGTCGGGCCTTGCGCACCGGATCGCTGCCGTTCGCCTCATCGGTCGTTGACACGCTGTCCGCGCTGCTGGGTTCGGGCGCATCGCCGGGCGGGCTGTCGCCTGCGCTCGCAGCACTCACCTCGGCCGACGGCATCTGCGTCGGTGCGCCGGGTTCGGCAGCAGCCGTGACTTTCGCCGTCCGCTTGCGGCGCGCCGGCTTGTCGGTGGCTTCTGGCGGCAACTCGGTCGCCTCGGCGGCTGCAGCATCAGACTCGGAGTCAGCGGTGTGATCGGGATCGCGATTCATTCGGTCATTCCAGGGGTACGGCATCCGCCGCTGGGTGGGGGGCAAGATCCAAGGCCAGAGTGGAGGTGTCCACTTGGGGTGCAGTCAGCAGATCATCAAAAGAACTTTGCAAAGACAACTCGCCGGGCATCAGAGGCAGCTGTTGCAGACTGGCCAAACCAAGGTCGTCGAGAAACTGCCGCGTGGTTGCCAGCAAGGCCGGACGACCCGGCGTTTCACGGTAGCCTATGGACTCGACCCAACCGCGATCTTCCAGCTGCTTGATGATTTGCGTTGCCACGGTCACGCCTCGGATGTCCTCGATATCGCCACGGGTGACCGGCTGTCGGTACGCGATGATGGCCAAGGTTTCCATCACCGCACGGGAATACCGGGGCGGTTTTTCGGGGTGGAGGCGATCAAGAAACTCACGCATTTCGGGGCGGCTCTGTAACCGCCACCCGCTCGCGACCGCCACCAGTTCGACACCCTCACCCTCCCAGTCGCGCACCAGTTCATCGAGCAGTCCGCGCACGGTATCGGCGCCGAATTCGTCGGCAAACAAGGAGCGCATGTCACCGATCGACAGCGGCTCGCGAGCGCAGATCAGCGCGGTTTGGAGGACGCGCTTCGCATCCTGTGTGTTCATGACTATCGTGATGGTCCCAGTGTCCACAACCGGCCTCGACCGGAGGATATTCAGGCGCTGTGATCGTCAACCCATTCGGGGCGCAGACCTTGCATCGGGGTGGCGCCATGCCAAGGCAGCGCTGCGGCAGAACGTTGCGCCGAGATGAACTCGCTGTGGCGGCAAACGCGTCGGGGCAGTCGGATCGTCGGCCGCCAGTGCCTGACGTTTATGGCGGTCGAATACCCAAGAGTGTACCGGAGGAAAGGTGCGTCAGCGCCCCGCCATCACGAGCTGCCACACGGCCGAGAAATCTGCAGGCGGTGCCACCTCGAACGCCAGGGGCTGACCGCTCACGGGGTGATCGAAACCCAGCCGTGTGGCGTGCAAGGCTTGGCGTGTCAAGCCGTGGCCAACTGGCCCCCCATAGGTGACGTCAGCCAGCAAAGGATGCCCGACAGACGCCATGTGCACCCGGATCTGGTGGGTGCGCCCGGTGTGCAGCGTGCAGCGCACCGCAGTCAGGGTACCGCCTGCGGTGTCTTCGTGCACCGCAAGCCGCTCGACATCGGTACGGGCTTCGCGGCCTCCGGAGGGCACCACTGCCATGCGCACGCGCGAGCGCGGATCGCGACCGATCGGTGCGACGATGCGCAAGGTCGTGTGCTCAAGGCGTCCGTGACACACCGCCAGGTAACTGCGGTGGACATCGCGGGCTGCGATCTGGCGCACCAGCGCCGTCACCGCCACCAGCGTCTTGCCCACCACCATCAAGCCGGAGGTGTCCTTGTCCAGTCGGTGCACGATGCCCGCGCGCGGCAACGTCGCCGCAGCCGCATGGTGCGCCAGCAGGCCGTTGAGCAGCGTGCCCGACCAGTTGCCGGGCGCCGGGTGCACGACCAGGCCGGCCGGCTTGTCGATGACGATCACATCGTCGTCCTCGTAGACCACAGCCAGCGGTATCGCCTCCGGTCGAAACGCACGGCACTCCTGCGTCGGGACCAACTCGATGACCACCCGCTGACCGGCCAGCACCTTGCGCGATGCCGACAGGTGCAGCACGCCGTCGACCCACACGCGACCCGCCTCGATCAGCGATTGCAGGTGGTTGCGAGAAAACTCACTGGCCATGGCCACCACCGCCTTGTCCAGACGCGAGCCATGCAGCGCGGCCGCCACCGTGGCTTCGCGTCGCTCGGCCACCTCGGCAACGGACGCGTCGCCGGCCTCCTCGCCGTCCGCGAGCAGCTGCGCCTCGGTTGGCGTCAGCGAGACCTCCCCTTCAACCCCAACCGTATACTGCCTGCTCATTTTTCAGAGGTTCCGGGATGCTGCGCAGATCGACAGACATGAACTCATCGCGCCACAGGCTACACGCTGCCCGCAGGGTGACCCTGCTCGTGACAGCGGTGGTGATGTTGGGCATCTCAGCGTGCTCCAGCAAACCGTCCAAGGTTCCAGGCGAGGGCTTGTCCGCCGACAAATTGTACGAAGAGGCGCGCGAACAGCAGGCCACCGGCAACTTCGATCTGGCCGCCAAGTTGTATGCACGACTGGAAGGCGCGGGTGCCGGCACTGTACTGGGGCAACAGGCCCAGCTGGAACGCGCCTACCTGCTGTACCAATCGGGCGAGAAAGCCGATGCGCTGTCGACGATCGATCGCTTCATCAAGGTGAACCCGCTGAGCCCGGCGATCGACTACGCCGTCTACCTGCGGGCCTTGATCAACTTCAATGACAACCTGGGCTTCCTGGGCAAGCTGTCCCGACAGGATTTGTCGGAGCGTGACCAACAGGCTGCGCGCGACTCCTACGAGTCGTTCAAGCAGCTGAGAGATCAGTACCCGAACTCCAGATACGCCGCCGATGCCCGGGAGCGCATGGGCTACATCGTCAATGTGCTGGCCGCGTACGAGGTGCACGTGGCCCGTTACTACTACCGGCGAGGGGCCTATGTGGCCGCTGCCAACCGGGCACAAACCGCGATCACGGAATTCCAGTATTCGTCGGCCACTGAGGAAGCGCTGTCGATTCTTGCGCGAAGCTACGACAAGTTGGGCCTGGAACAGCTGCGCGACGACGCTGAGCGGGTGCTGCGCACCAACTACCCGAAGAGTGCCTTGTTGAGCGGTGACGGCTACAACACCGCGTCGAAGCCGTGGTGGCAGGTGTGGTGACCGCTGGCTGAAACGCTGAGTTGCCGCGGCAACTCAGCGATCGGCTGCCAGCATCGCCAACCACGCAGTGGCCTCAGCCTCGTCGTCCAGGCGCGGCATGTCGGGCAGTGCACCGCGCAGCCGCTTGCCGTAGTTCATGGCTGTCAGGCGCGGATCACAGACCACCAGCAGGCCGCGATCGGTCTCGCTGCGGATCAATCTCCCAGCGCCCTGCTTCAACGACATGGCTGCTTCGGCCAGAAAGTAGTCGCTGAACGCATTTCGGCCTTCAGCCTCCAGGCGCTTCACGCGCGCCTCGACCAGCGGATCGTTCGGGGGTGGAAACGGCAGCTTGTCGATCACCACGCATTGCAGCGCATCGCCGGGAACGTCGATGCCTTCCCAAAACGTCTGCGACCCCACCAGCACCGAGCGCGGCTGCGTCAGGAACATCTGCATCAGCTGGCGCTTGGGCAACTGGCCCTGGATCAACACCGCCATCTCGTCGCCGGCCGCTTCGAACTCGGCGCGCAACTGCTCTCCGATGGTCTGCAACGCACGCAGTGTGGTCGTCAGCACGAAGGTGCGTCCGCCCAGCGTGCGCGCGCAGCGCGCTGCGAGATGGCCTACGGCCACCGCGTGATCGGGCTCATTGGGCTTCGGGAATGACGAGGGCACATACAACCGCGCGTGCGCCGCGTAGTCGAACGGGCTGCCGACCCGCAGCGTCGTCGCCTCGGTCAGCCCGGCCGGTTCGGTGAACCACGACAGGCGGTCGTCTTCGCCCAGCGTGGCCGAGGTGAAGATCCACGCCTTGGGCGCTGCGGCCATCTGCTCACGCAGGGCATCGCGGATGTCGAGCGGCGACTCGACCAGCCGACATTGATTCGCCGTGATGTCGATCCAGCGCACCTGACCGGGCAGCGCCTTGTCGGCGAAGCGCTGCGTCAACTCATGCAGCGTGGCCATGCGGTCGGCCAGCTTCGCGAAGTCAGGCGACAGCTCGGACACGGTGTCCAGCGCCGCATGTGCTGCCGTGCAGGCCGCCGCCGCCTGCACCAGGGCCGCACCGAACGGCGGTTGCTCGGCACGCTCGTCCCAGCGCAGCTTCATCGAACCCCGCACGGCGCGCGGCGCGCCATCGGCACCCGACGCCCCGATGCAGGCCAACCGCAACTCGCGCGCCGCGCGGTCACAGGCCGCTGTGAGGTCCTGCCAAGGTGCCAGACCCCGCGCCTGTTGCAGGCCGATGGCCAGCATGTCGCGCGCGGTGTCCAGCAACTGACCGCTGGACAGCGTCGTGCCAAGAAATGCCACGCCCGCGTCGGCCAATTGGTGCGCCTCGTCGAACACCGCCACCTCCACACTGGGCAGCAGTTCGGCAACGCCGCTTTCGCGCAGGCTCATGTCGGCAAAGAAGAGATGGTGGTTGACGACCACCACGTCGGCCGCCATCGCGTCGCGTCGCGCCTTGATCACGTGGCAGCTGCGGTAGTCGGGACAGTCGCTGCCCAGGCAGTTCTCACGCGTCGAGGTGACCAGCGGGATGACGCTGCTGCGCTCGTCCAGGCCATCGATTTCGGCCAGGTCGCCCGCCACGGTGACCTGCGCCCAGGATTCGATCTTGGCGAGGGTGCGTGTCGCCCATCGGTCGCCAGCATCGATGGTGTGTCGTGCCTGCTTCATGCGGTGGGTGCACAGATAACTTGCACGGCCCTTGAGCAGCGCCACCGTGGTCGGCAACGCCAGCGCATGGCGCAAGCGTGGCAGGTCACGCAAGTACAACTGGTCCTGCAGGCTCTTGGTTGCCGTGCTGATCAGCGCGCGCGCACCCGACAGCAGCGTCGGAACCAGGTAGGCGAAGGTTTTCCCCACCCCGGTGCCAGCTTCAGCGACCAGCGTGCCGCGCGCATCGATGGCCTCGGCGACCGCCCGTGCCATGCGCGACTGCACCTCGCGCTCGGTGTATCCAGACTCGGCCTGCGCCAGGGGGCCCGTCGTGCCAAACGCCTGCTGCACTGCGTCGTGCAATGGGCTCATCGCTCACCCTTCACCGTGGGATACCGGCTCATGCACGCGCCGAATCGACCACGTCGGCTGCAACGCGCTGATTGATCAAACGTTGGGGAGCTGACTCAAGAATGCAGTTCATCGTGCAGGCGGTTGCCCACTCTTCACGAGTTTTTCAAGGCGACTGCGATTATAGTTTTCGAGATGAATTCCACCGCAATTGGGCATCGACTGTCGGCCGCCACCGGCATCCATCGCGGTGACCGCGCCTACCAGCAAGATCAGGTCGAGATCATCCCTCACATCCGCGTTCCGGGATGCGCGCTGGGCGTGTTGGCCGATGGCATGGGCGGCAAGAGCGGGGGACGAAAAGCGGCCGATCAAGTCATCCTGACGGCGCAGCAACTGTTCGAGCGTTACGCCCCCAGCCGTGACGACGCTGCCGAAACACTGAAGCAACTGGTGCTCGAGGCGCATTTGATGATCAAGCTGACGGCGATCACGTCCGAGGAGGAGCCGCACAGCACGGTGGCCGCCTTCCTGATCAGCCCCAGCCGCGAGTGCCACATCGTGCACGCGGGCGATTCGCGGGTTTATTTTTTTCGTGGCGCTGAAATGATCACCCGCACCAGTGATCACTCGTATGTGCAGCGGCTGGTCAACGAGGGTCAGCTCTCGGAAGAGGATGCCAACAGCCATCCGCAGTCCAATTTGCTGACCGGCTGCCTGGGCGCGGTGCAAGACCCGCCCCTCGCCGTGTCACGCATCGAACGCATGGAGCCCGGCGACAGCGTGCTGGCGTGCAGCGATGGTCTGTGGCACTACTTCACGCCCAAGGAGTTGGGCGCTGTCGTCAGCGGTCTGCCACCGCGCGAGGCGAGCGAGCTGCTGATCGACAAAGCCCGTCAGCGTGCACGTGGCGGTGGCGACAACCTGTCGCTCGCGCTGGTGCGCGTCGAAGCACTCGGCTGATTGAGGGCAGCGCTGGCTGCTGCCTGTCAGCGCGCCAGGCCGGGTGACGATGCCGGAGCGAACACACCGGGCACGGGCAACGGTGCCGCCGGGGGCTTCTTTGCGCGGCGCTCGGCATTGCGAGCCAGCACGCGAGCGCGCCGTTCTTCAGCCTGGCGCACACGGTCTTCTGCGCGCTGCACCGCACCCGGATCGGGCGCCGGTGTCAGCCGCTTCGAGGGGCGTGCGTGTGGAGAGCGTACTGACGGCGCATCACGCGGTGGCGCCGACCCCGCATCGGCGGACACCGCAGCGACACCCGCATCGTCGGCACCAGACGCTGATCGCAACCGATGCCGAAGCGGCGAGGCGGCTTTGGTGATTCGCTGCGCGGTGTCCGGCGCTTGCAGCGCCGAAGCTGCCGCTGCCGCACTGGCCGCCTGACGAGCGGCTTCGGCTTTGCGTTCCAAGCGCCTCAAGCGATCGGCAGCACGCTGGGCGCGCTCGCGTTCGTCGATCGTGAACTGATCGCGTTGCAGCGGCTCGACAATGGCCCGGTGCTGTTCACGGGCATCGAGCA
>JAKFUQ010000045.1 GCA_021732645.1 Rhizobacter sp.
CCGTTCTTGGCCAGCACCAGCGCGCTGTCGAGCACCCGTTGCTGCGCCGACGACGGCTTCGCGACCGACAGCGATGCCGTTGGCGCCGATGTCCCCGATGCGGGTGTCACCGCTGCCAGTTCCAGCAACGTGTCCAGTGGCAGACCGACTGGCAGCGAGACAGACACCGCAGCGCCAGGCGCTGCCGACACCGGCAGACCCAGAACCGAGGCGCGCTCGGCCGTCAGCAGAAGCTGCAGCGGCGCACCCCATGACGACAACCAGGCAAGCCGCGCCGCGTCCAGCGTTTCCACGGCTGCCACCAGGTGACACGTCGCAGCCGCGGCAGGGCCGTCTGCAAGATCGACCAGGCAGATGGCCCGGCCGTGCGTCAACTCCATCTGCGCTCGGTCCACCCGAACCGCAGCCTGTTCGTCTTGCGGACTGCGTTGCGCGGGGGGACGTTGTTCTTGGTAACGATCGTTCATCCTGCGATTTTGACGTGTGGAGACTGTGGCCTCAGTACAAACCCAGCGCATCGCGCACCGCATCGATGTCCAACTCGCCGGCTACCCGTGCCGCCGTTGCGGGCGCGTGGTAAGACACCACGCCGAGCAGCGGCGCATCGTGACGCTGCTGCAGCGCGCGGGTCAGGGTGTCGATGTTGAGCTGGGCGTGCGGCATCGTCGGCTCGATGCGGTTGGCGACCCAGCCAGCCAGCCGCAGTCCGCGCGCAGCGACCGCTTCGGCGGTCAGCAGTGCATGGTTGATGCAGCCGAGCCGCAGACCCACGACCAGGATCACCGGCAGGTCCAGCGCCATCGCCAGGTCATCGGCACCCCAACCACTGTCGATGGCGGGGTGGGCAGCACCCGTGATCGCGCCAACGCCAGCAGCCGCGGCGTCGAGCGCTGTGCCGCCATCGGCCAGTGCCTCGGGCTCGACCAAGGGCACGCAAAAGCCACCCACGCCTTCGACCACCAGCGCATCGCAACGCGGCATCAGGCGATGCGCTCCAGCGATCAGCAACGCGGGCTCGATGCGCCCACCTTCCAGCCGCGCGGCGAGGTGTGGTGCGCAGGCTTCTTCCAGCAGACACGGGCAAACCTCGGCGCGCGTCAGCGCGATGTTGCTGGCGGCGTGTAAGGTCTCGACATCGTCGTTGAGCCAATGGCCCCCAGGCCCACTGGCCGCCGCTTGCCACACCGCGCCGGCCGCCACCGGCTTGTAGCCCGCCACCCGCAGGCCCTGCTGCGCCAGTGCGTGCAGCAGGCCGGCGGTGATCACGGTCTTGCCGACTTCGGTGTCGGTGCCGGTGACAAAGCAACCGCGCAAGGGTCGGTCGAGGTCAACCGCCTCCTGCGGTCGCACCTCGGGCTCGCACAGCACCTCGGCTTCGGTCAGGTGCAACACGGTCGGCGGCTCACCCGCGCCCAGCATCTTGGTCATTCCATGTCCTTTCCTGCCGACTTCAGCGCCGACAGCAGCCGCTCGACATCACCCAGGCCGTGCGCCGCGCTCAGCGTGATGCGCAGTCGCGCGCTGCCCGAGGGCACCGTCGGCGGCCGGATCGCCGGCACCCACACGCCCTGCGATTCGAGCGCGGCAGACATCGCCAGCGCGTCTTCGCTGCTGCCAACGATCAGCGGCTGGATGGCGGTCTGCGATGCGGCCAGCTGCCAGCCGCGCGTGCTCAGCAAGTCGCCCAGCACCTCGGGCACACCGCGCCGGAAGGCGGTGACGAGTTCCGCCAGATGACGCCGCCGCTGCTCGCCCTCGTCGCAGCGGATCAGCCGCAGGCTGGCGCGCACCGCATGCGCCACCGCCGGCGGCTGCGCGGTGGTGTAGATGTAGGCCCGCGCGCTCTGCACCAGCCAGTCGATGATGGTGCGGTGCGCCGCAACGAACGCGCCGGCCACGCCGGCCGCCTTGCCCAGCGTGCCCATGCAGATCAGGCGCTCGCTGCGCAGGCCGACATGCGACAACACGCCGCGCCCCTGCGCGCCGAGCACACCGAAGCCGTGCGCATCGTCGACGACGAGGTAGGCATCGTGCCGTTCGGCCAGCGCCAGCAGCTCGGGCAGGTGCGCCAGGTCGCCGTCCATGCTGAAGACGCCGTCGGTCACGATCAGCTTGCGCAGCGTGCTGCAGGCCGCGATGCGTCGTTCGAGACCGGCCAGATCGTTGTGCGGGTAGGTGTAAACGGTCGCCTTGGCCAGCCGCGCGCCGTCGATCAGCGAGGCGTGGTTCAGCAGGTCGCTGTAGATCGTCGTCTGCGCATCGCCGAGTGCAGTCAGCAGCGCCAGGTTGGCCATGTAGCCGGTGCAAAACGTCAGCGCGCGCAGCTCGGGCCCGTGCGGCGACAACATGTCGGCCAGGTCGTCTTCCAGCGACGCATGCGCGCGCGAGTGGCCGCTGATCAGGTGCGACGCGCCACTGCCAACACCGTACAGCCGCGCGCCCTCGGCCAGCGCCTCGATCAGCAGCGGGTGGTTGGCCAGCCCCAGGTAGTCGTTGCTGCAGAAGGCCAGCAGCTCGCGCGGCATGCCGTCGTGCGTGCTGTCGTACGTGGTGATGGTCTGCCGCGGCGCACAGGCCGTTTCGGCGATCCGGCGATGGCGGCGCAGCGACTGCGCGTCGCGCTCGGCCAGTTGCTGTTCCAGGTGCCTGAGCATGGCAAGGTTCGGGCGTGGTTCGCGGCGCTAAAGCGGCGTGTCCAGCGTGGCGTTCAATGTCGCCACGACGCGCTCGGCGAGGTAGGCGACGTGCTCTTCGTTCAGCACATAAGGCGGCATCAGGTACACGGTGCGGGCTATGGGCCGGATCAGCAGGCCTTGCGTGCGGCCCAGCATGTGGAAGCGTTCGGCGAAGCGCACACCGGCGTGCCCTTCACGCACATCGAAGGCCCAGATCATGCCGCGCTGACGAACATGCTCGATGCGGGCGTCGCCATCAAGACGCGCTGCAAGCGCGGCAGTGAGCCCCTTGCCGGTCTCGCGGTTGCGCTGCAGCACCGGCTCCTCATCGAAGCGGTCCAGCACCGCCAGCGCGGCGCGGCAGGCCAGCGGGTTGCCAGTGTAGGAATGCGAATGCAGGAAGCCGCGCGCGGTGTCGTCGTCGAGGAAAGCCTCGTAGATCGCGTCAGACGACAGCACCAGCGACAGCGGCAGGTAGCCGCCGCTGATGCCTTTCGACAGGCACAGCAGGTCGGGCCAGATCGCGGGGAGGTTGTTCGCTGCGGCCTGCTCGAACGCGAAGAAGGTTCCGGTGCGGCCGCAGCCGACCGCGATCTCGTCGGCGATCAGGTGCACCTGATAGCGATCGCACAGCCTGCGCACCTCGCGCAAATATGCCGGGTCGTGCATCGCCATCCCTGCCGCGCACTGCACCAGCGGCTCGATGATCAGCGCGGCGATCTGCCCCGCGCGCGACTCGAACAGCGCCGCCAGCGCCGCCGCCGCGCGCTGTGCCACCTCAGCCGCCGACTCGCCCGGCGCCGCCTGCCTGGCATCGGGCGACATCACCACGTGGGCGCGCATCAGCAGCGGGTCGTAGGCGTCGCGAAACACCTGCACATCGGTGACGGCCAGCGCGCCGATGGTTTCGCCGTGGTAGCCGTGGCGCAGGCAGACGAATTCGCGTTTGTCGCCCTGGCCGCGGTTCTTCCAGCTGTGAAAGCTCATCTTCAGCGCGATCTCGACGGCAGACGCGCCGTCGCTCGCGAAGAAGGTGTGGCCCAGCGCATGGCCGGTGCGTGCGGACAAGCGCTCGGCCAACTCCACCGCTGGCGCATGGGTGCAGCCGGCGAGCATCACGTGTTCCAGCGTGTCGAGCTGGTCTTTGAGTGCGGCATTGATGCGCGCATCGGCGTGACCGAACAGGTTCACCCACCACGAGCTGGTGGCGTCGAAGTAGCGCACACCCTCGAAGTCTTCCAGCCACGGCCCGTGGGCCCTCGCGATGGCGACGGGCGGCGCCTCGCCCATGCGCTGCATCTGCGTGCACGGGTGCCACACGCTGGCCACGCTGCGGCGCTGCCATGCGGCATCGGCAGGTGGGGCGGGTGGGCAAGGGAAGGGGGCAGGCATGCGGGGCACCGTGGCGAGGGTGCTCCATTATCGAAGGCCAGTCGGCGTTGCGGGTGTTCCACCGCAGCAGCACCGCGGGTGCGCCTACGGGGATACACCCCCTACAGACCGGCGCCAGGGTGACGACAACCCGATACACCTCGATACCGGAATCGTCATGACCCAGCCCGCCGCCACCACCACCACCGACTTTTCCAGGGCCAATCCGCACGCGCTGGCGACGATCCTCGACGCCAGTCAGACGCAAAAAATCATCGCCGCGCGCGACATCTTCGACATCGGCGGCACCAAGCTGTGGGCGCGCGACCTGCCGGTCTCGCAGGCCTTGCAGCGCAAGTTGATGGACCGGCAGCTCAAAGAGCCGCTGGAAAGCTGCCTCAAAGCCGAGGACGGCGTCACCGCCCGCACCTTGGCCGACGCGATCCAGGCGCTGCTCTACGACCCGATCCCTCTGGCCGCGCTGCTGCACCCGCATGCCGATGCCCTGCTGCGCGAAGCCGCCGTCTTGCCGGTGCACCCGGTCGCCCAGCTGCTGCTGAGTGCGTCACGCGCCAGCAGCCCGATGCGGTTTCAGCACGCGGTCCATGCCATGGCGCTGAACGGTGCCTTGATGCTGGCGCAAGGCGGCAACAGCGCCGATCTGCGCGCGGCGATGCTGTGCGGCCTGCTGCACGACCTGGGCGAGATGTACATCGGCCCGGAGTTTGGCGAAGCAGACGCCGAACGCACGCTCGACATCCTGAGCTACCAGCAACTGGTGGTGCACCCGCACGTGGGCAGTCTGCTGCTCAAGCAGCTGACCGACTACCCGGCCCCGATCGCCCAGGCGATTGCAGAACACCACGAGCGCCTGGACGGCTCCGGCTTCCCCCATTGCCTGAACGGCGAGCAGCTGTCACCCCTGGGGCGTTTGCTCGCGGTCACCGAATCGACGCTGGCCGCCCTGGCCGACGCGCAGGCGCCGCTGTCGCGCGCCGGCATTGCGCTGCGCGTGGTGCCTGGCGAATTCGACCTGCACTGGGTCGGCCTGATCACCCAGGTGGCGCGCCAGCAGCCGCCCGCGGTGGCGCATTGCCGCGCCGATGAACTGAAGTCACGCGTCGCCAAGCTGTCCGAGGTGATGGACGCCGCCAGCGATGCGGCGGCTGCACTGCTGCACGAGACGATGTCCGACGACCTGCAAGGCGCCCTGGCCTTGACCGAGTACCTGCTGAACCGGCTGCGCCGCGGCCTGACCACCACCGGCTTGTGGCAAGTCGATCCGGTGGCACCGCTCAACGTCGCCGAGGTGGAGGCGGTGGAGGGCGAGCTGCGCTACCGGCTGCGCCGCGTCGAGCGTGCGGTGCGCTTGCGCGCGGGCTTGCTGACCGACCAGGACACGCAGCGCCTGGACCGCGTCTGCCAGCGGCTGACCATCGGTATCTAAGACAACGCCGAACAAGTCCGCGCCGGGATGGCCGCGCCGTGCCACCATGGCCTGCACACCGAAGCCCGCAGGACACGCGCAAAATAGGTTGCCATGAGCCTAGTCGAAGCGCTATTCACCGCCTGCACCCTCGCGGTCTGTGCTGTGCTGCTGGTGCGCTTGTGCCTGAGCCCGGCGCGCCGTCAGCGTTTCGATGCGACGGCGCACCGCTGGGGCCAGGCGCTGCGCCATGGCACGCGGCAACTGTGGCACTGGCGCACTGCGCGGCGCGTGGCACGCGCCGAAGCCGAATCGGCCATCCGACGGGCCCGCGGCGGCAAGCCGGGGGAAGCCGACCCAGGCGAGTGGGCCGGCAACGTCTACACACCCAAGTCGTTTCGCAAACCACGCAGACCGGACCAGTTGCACTGAGGCCGCGGTAAGCCGGTCAGGTCGTGCCGAAAATTGCACTCAAGTCGGGGGCTGTTTGTGACGAACTGACGAGGATGCACAACGGTCCGTCGCCATGAACTCACCCGCCGCGCGCTGCCGCTGGGCCTGCGTCCACCCGTTGGCGACGCCTGTCATCGCACGGACCCACTGACCATGCCGCTCGCCCATGCCTCTGTGCAGCGCAACATCGTGGCCCAGCAGCGCGGCAACACCGCGCCTGCACAGGGCCAACCGGCGCTTGCAGAGCCTGAGGCGAGCGCCCCCCGTCCCATGATGGCGCTGCCGTCGGTCAGGCCCCTGGTGCGGCGCGTGTGGACTACCTGGGCTGGCGTTTTCACCAATGAACGGCGCCTGGTGCTGGGGCTCGCGGTGGCACTCATCGCGATCCAGGTCGGCCTGATGTGGTTCCTGAAATCGAAGCACGACGAACTGACCTTGGCGGCCATCCGCGATGTCTTGCGAGGTGGCTTCGAGACGGTACAAAACCAGGTGTTCGAAGAACAGGAGGCGCTGGCCGCTGAAACCCGCTTGATGGCCTCGGATTTTGGCCTGAGGCAAGCCGTCGCCACCCGAGACCAACCGACCATCGCTTCGATGCTCGAGAACCACCAGGCGCGGAGTTCCCGGGTTCGGTATGAGGTTCAGCCGTGGGTCGGCGCGGCCACCGCCAGCGGTGCCGCCCCCACCGCGTTGGTGAACCTGATGGACCTCAGCATGACCCGCAACGCGCAGGGCATGCAACTGGTCACTTACCGGAACGCCGACATCCTCGCCCCGCGGCCCATCGCCACGCTGCGAGGCACGCTCGCCCTGGACGACACCTTTGCGCGGCGCATCGCGAAACTCACCGGGTTCCAGTTGATCATTTCGGGTGAGGGCATCGGCCTGCCGCACCGCGTGCTGGCCACCTCGCTCAGCCCAGATGCCACGAAGAGCGCTTTCGCGCCCTTGCGCGCGACCGTCCCTCGCATCGACACCGGCACAGCGTCGGGGCCGACCTTGCTTCATGTCTCGAGCGCCGGGCCTTACTCCTTCGTGCGGGTCAAGGCGCTCGGGTCGACGGTGGACGGCAACGTGTGGCTGTGGATAGGCAAACTCGACGCCCAGGCCGTTCCGGCGCTGCTCGACGCGGCGGCGGTCGTGCAAGGCTGGATCTTGCTGTCGCTGATCCTGTCGGTGATCACCGTCAGCGCGGTCGCCTACAAACTGGTTCGACCCATCAGCACCTCCGCCAACACCGATGTGCTGACCGGGCTGCTGAATCGGCGCGCCTACCTGTCGGCCGCTGCGGCAGCGATAGCGTACTGCCGCAGCCACGGTCAGCCAATCGCGCTGCTGTCCATGGACCTGGACAAGTTCAAACCCATCAACGACACCTACGGGCACGCTGCGGGCGACGATGTCTTGCGCGTGGTGGGTGCGAGACTGCACAGCTTCTTCCGGTCGGGAGACATCGTGGCCCGGCTGGGCGGCGACGAGTTCTGCGTGCTGCTCAAAGATGTCGCCCCGGACCACCTGCCCGCGCTCGCCGACCGCCTGCGCGCGCGGCTGGAAATGCCCATCGAGCGGGACGGCAAGGCCCTGGTCGTCGGTTGCAGCATCGGCGTCATGGTGGCGCATCAGGGCGACGAGCTGCACCTTGAAGAACTGATGGATCACGCCGATGCAGCCCTCTACCAAGCCAAGCGCACGCGGGCTGCCACGGTTTTCTGGCGCAGCGAGATCGGTTCGATGAAGAAGCCAGCCGGCACCCCTTAGGGCTGCGGTCGGCGGCGGGTCGGGGGCACCCGCAGGCACCGGCCCTCGCTTTACACGGCGGAAACACTGGCGCCCCATTGCTTAACCCCGGGCGGGCGACACTCGACAGCCTGCCCCGATTCGAGCCCCGCGCCCATGCCCCAGTCCTCCTCCGCCCCGCGCCCGCTGTGGCGCCGCCTTCTGTCCCACCGTGCGCTGTGGATCGTCGTCGCGCTGGCGCTCGCCGTCACCGCTGGCGTTTGGGCCTGGCGCAGCTTCTACGCGCCACC
>JAKFUQ010000242.1 GCA_021732645.1 Rhizobacter sp.
AGTGGTAGCGCGCCTCCAGCCATTGCACGCGGCTGTCGGTGGCGGTTTCGTGGCGCACGAAGGCCGACAAATCGAGGCGGCGCACCAGCGCGTCTTTCCAGAGCGCGAAAACGAAGCCGGCATGGCGCGCGGGCAGGTCTTGCTGCGACTGGCTGGCGGCCAGCAGGCGCAACTGAGCCAAGGGGTCGATGCCGGGAAGGGCGCGCCATTGACGGCGGGTCGGACCCGCGTCGTTGTACTCGGCTTCGGCGGTGAGGCTGAGGTTGAAGGCCGTGGTGTAGGTCAGGCCCACCGCCGCGCGGTTGCGGTTGCTGTTCGAGCCGGCGCTGCCGAGCGCTTGTGCCACCAGGCTGCGTCCCTTGCCTGTGCTGAACTCACCGAACACCACGGTGGCGTCGCCGATCAGGCCAGACAGGTTCAGGCCCAACTGCTCCCGGGTGTCCTTGCCGCCATGGAGCAGCACTTCGGCGTTCAGCTTGTCGCTGAACTTGCTGCTGCCCACCAGCAACCAGCGGGTGCGTCCATTGGTGGCGCCGGTGTTGAGCGAGAAGGGGCTGGTGTTGGGCGTCAGGAAGCCCGGGTCGTCGCCCAGATGGGGCGACAACACAGCCTTCAGCGAGCCACCGCTCCAAAGATGCTGACCTTGCAGCACCACCGTGCCCTGCCGGTTCTCGCGCAGCACCGACGGGTCGAGCGACACGACCGAGCGCACCGCCCCTTCCTTGAACCAGTCGGTGGGGTTGTAGCCATAAGCGCTGCCGTGACGCACATTGACGCGGCCGAGATCGATGATCTGGTGGTCGGTGGGCGACCAGCTCAGGTAGGCCTCGCGCAGCGTGTTGACGTCGCGCTCGCCGCTGCTGTGCCGCACATCGAGCCGGTCGGAGAACACCGCGCGCAGGCCGGGCGCCACCTTGGCGTCGAAGCGCGCATCGATCGAGCCGCGACTCGACTCGAAGTTCGCATCGCTGCCGTCTTGCCGGGTGCGCCGCAGATTGCCCTCGACGAAGACACGCCAGGCGCTGGGCGCGGCCACCGGTTCGCTGGGGGCCTTGTCGGCCAGCGTCAGCGCGTCGAGGTCATCGGGCAATCCGTCTGGGATAGCGTCGGGAATTCCGTCGGGGATCGCGTCGGCTGCAGCGAGCGCGGGCATCGCAGGCGCGGACAGCGCTGCGCACAAAAGCAGAGTCGGCAGGGAATAAACGGGACGCATGGTCACTCCGGGTTGAAGCGGGGCAGGTAATCGCGTTGCAGCCAGGCGTCGGGCACATCGCGCCAGGCGTAGTCGCTGTAGCGCATCACCGTCACCCAGGCCGGGTCCAGCCCGTCGATGATGACCACTTCGGTCGGCCGCTCCCGGCCGAGCTGTGCCTGGAACTTGCGGTAGTAAGCGGTTTTCAGCAGGTGCCCGCTTTCGGCAAAAAACCGCGCCTTGACCGGGCGTGATGAACTGGTGTCGACCCACATTTCAACACGATGGTAGGTGACATCGGGGGAGGCGGCGGCCAGGTGCAGCTTGTGGCAGCGGCGCATCACCCGCTCGCCGTCGACCAGGTCTTCTTCGCCCTTCAACTCGGCCCTGTAGTCCTGGGCCAGATTGACCGTCACCACATCGCCGTTCGACGCCTGACCCAGCAGCCGTTGCTGCGGCGACAGGCGGATGCTGGCCTGGCTGGCGGGGTCGAAGAACCAGAGATCGTTGCCACTCTTGAGCATCAGCTTGTTGACATCGCGCACCGGCGCGGCGAAGCGGATCAGACTGCGGTACTGGCCGCTGCTGCCGTCGGCTTTGGAGTACACCGACAGTGTGTTGTTGTCGGTCTGCTTGGCGCTGCGGTACTCGATCAGGTTCACCGTGACGGCGAAGGATCGACTGGGGTTGCGCACCGCGTCGCTGGCCGCCAGGATGGCCTGCGCTTCGGTGTCGGCATTGGCGTGGGCGGGCAGCAGCGCACCGAGCGCCAGCACCGCCGCGCCCACGATGCGCATCAAAGTCGTCACGACGGCGACGTGGTGCGTGTTCTTAGACATGGCGTAACGCATCCACGATGTTCATGCGCGCGGCACGTGCGGCCGGCACGATGGCCGACAAGGCGGCCACGATGATGAGCACGATGGCGCTCACCATCATCATGGCATGCTCGCCCGCCACCCGCACCGCCAGCGCGACCGCTTCGTTGCGCCCCGGCGGCGTCCAGGTCAGCTCCAGCTGGTTGATGACCCAGGCGAGCAGCAGCGCCGCGGCGATACCCAGCAGCGCGCCGAAACAGCCCAGCACCAGCCCTTCGCTGACGAACATCGCTCGGATGCCCTTGCGGCGTCGGCCGATGGCGCGCAGCGTGCCGATTTCGGCTGTGCGTTCGACCACTGCCATGCTCATCGTGTTGGCCACGGTGAACAGCACGATCGCGCCGATCAGCACAGCGATGAAGCCGAAGATGGCGGCAAACATCGACAGCGTCTGGCCGTAGAAGGGGTTCAGCGTTTCGTAGTCGACCACCGCCAGCGGCTCGTCTTTCAGGGTGGTGCGCAGCAACTCTTCAAGCCGTTCGCGAGCCGCAGGGATTTGCGCGGTGTGATGGAGTTGCACCTGTATGGCGGTGGCCTGCGGCGGCGAAGCACCGAACACCAGCTTCTGCGCTTGCGACAAGTGCAGCCCCACATAGGCGTCATCGAGTTCCTTGACGCCCTGGAACTCGGCGTGCATCACATTCACCGCGGCCACATTGGGCGCACCACGCGAGTTGGCCGCCAGGATTTCCAGACGCGGCAGGCCTGAGCTTGTCGCTGCTGGCTTCGGTGCGGCGGTCGCTCCTGCCAGGTCGGCAATGTCATCGGGCAACGCCTCGCCGGCGGCCTCGGGCTTGATGCTTTCTGGAGCGCAGTCCGGCACCTTGAGTGCGGCACAAAGCTGCAGCACCCGCGCCACGCCGGTGCCGATGACGGCGGTGTCGGCGGCGCTGCCCGACAAGGACAGGCGTCGCGACAGGTCGCGCTGCTTGTAGTCGTTCCACTTGCGCATTCGGCTTTGACCGTCTACATCGACACCGCTGATGTAGACGGTGCGCGAGACACCTGCCGAAAAATTGCCGGCAATCCCGCTGAACTGCAAGGTCGGCGTGACCACTGTGATCATCGATGCCAGTGTGGGATCGTTTTCGACCAGCGCCACGATCTTCTGGTAACCCGCCATCCCGTAGGCCGCCGGGTTGCCACTGCCGAAGCGGAAGTAGTCTTGATGCTGAATCTGCAGATGGCCGGTGCGGCGCACGAAGTCGCCCTGCATGCCATAGGTGATGTCGCGGATGAAGCCGCCGAACAGCAGCACCGTGGTCAGCCCCAGCACCATCGCAACCAGCGTCATCAGCGAGCGCCTGCGGTTGCGCAGCAGGTTGCGGCAGGCGAGCGACAACGTGTTCATGACCGCAACTGCGCCAAGGTACGCGACTCGGCCATCGCCAGCCGGCGCTCCACCGAAGTGATGCGCCCGTCGTGGATGTGCACCGCGTCGTCGGCGGCTTCGAGCACCTTCGGGTCGTGCGACGAAAAAATGAACGACACCTTGTGCCGCTGCTGCAGGTCACGCATCAGCGCAATGATCTCGATGCCGGTCTTGCTGTCGAGGTTGGCGGTGGGCTCGTCGGCCAGCACCAGTTGTGGCCGACGGGCGAGCGCGCGCGCAATCGCCACCCGCTGCCGCTGCCCACCCGACAACTGCCCGGGCCGGTTTTTCGCACGATCAGACAGGCCCACCGCATCGAGCAGGGCGGTGACGCGGCTGCGCCGCTGGTCGGGCGCCATGCCGGCAAGCACCAGGGGGTACTCGACGTTTTCGTACGCCGTCAGCACCGGCAGCAAATTGAAGTTCTGGAACACGAAGCCGAGCTGGCGGGCGCGGAAGTCCGACAGCGTGTCGTCGTCCATCGATTGCACCGGGCGGCCGCCGACCATGATCGAGCCCTGGTCGGCGCGGTCGATGCAGCCGATCAGGTTGAGCAAGGTGGTCTTGCCACTGCCCGAGGGCCCCGAGATCACGGTGAAGCGGTTCGGCAAGATGACGAGGTTGATGTCGATCAGCGCCGGCACATCGACAGCGTCGAGCCGGTAAGTGCGACTGACGCCCTTCAACACCACCGGATGGGCGATGTGTCGCGGTCGATCATCTTGCAGCGATCCTCCAAACGTCGACATGCAGTGGGGTCCTCAGGGCCAACTTTGTACCAGGGTAGCGCACGTCTGGCGTGATGCGTTCGGCTCAGTGGCAACCCTGGGCCAGCCGCTTCGCATGGTGACGGCGGTCGCCGGGTCGTGGTCGGCCAATAAAGGGTGTGAATGCAGGGCCTCATCGCCGGATGCAAAAAAGTCCGCTGACTTGCGCCAGCGGACTTGTTCCGTGCGACCTCAGCGGACCGGTGCCGCCATTTACTTTGGTCCTTCAACCAGCCGACGGCCGAGCGACACGCCGTAGGGTGCGGGTCGGGCCAGCAGCACCGGGTCTGCCGAGGGCTTGATGCCCTTGGGCAGCACCAGCGGGTTGAAGGTGATCTTGTCGCAGGTGCTGCCGTCGGCAGTGTCCACGGTGGTGATGTAGAGCTTGCCCGCGGGCACCACCACGCGGCTGTCGGGCCACACCTGGGTCGGGTCGGTCAGCACGTCACCCGCCTCCGCCAGCTGCACCTTGTAGTCGAACACCACCGGCGCCTTGGCCACACGCGCACGCAACTCATCGACCAGAAAATCGGTGGGCAGCGACTTCATCTGCTCATCGGTCAGGCCCAGCGTGCCACTCTCGGGCACGAACTGCCAGCGCACGAACTGGCTCTGCTTCCTGGCGTTGACGAACTCGAACGCGTTGGTGCTCCAGTAGTTCACCGCGCCGTAGCTGGCAGGCACCGGCGCCTTGGCAAGGTAGGCACCTTGCAGGGTGGTCTCGGGGTTCAACTCAGAAAACAGCTTGAGGTTGATGGGGTCGGGCTTGCCGGTGGCCGGGTCGGGCACCCGAGCGGCCAGAAAGGGTGCGAACTGCTCAGGCTTGCTGACGAAATACATCGGTGCCGAAATGTTGGCCGTCAGCCACTGCTCGCCCTTGGGCAGGGTGAACTGCAGTGCCAGGCCGCGCACCGACTTGCTTTTGTCGCTGGCCTTGGGGTTGCCGCCACCCACCGAGAAGCGGGCAATCACCGGATGCTTCTCGCCATTGAACACCGAGGCGCTGGACAGCGCGCGGCCCACCGTGGTGCCCACGAAGTAACCACCGGCACACACGCCCTTGGCTTGCGAGCGGCGTGCTCCGGGGTGTTTGCCGAACAGGTTTTCGAGTGCATTGACCTGGCCTTCGGCGACGGTGGTTTGTGCCTGTGCGGCCAAAGGCAACAGGGCGCCACTCACGGTGGCAGCGGCGGCAATCGCCAACAAAGGGAACCTCATGGACTAAGACCTTTCTGTTCGGGTTTGGAGTGGCACTGCGTAGCAGCAATGACGCTGAGTTGGCAGCACGAAAACAGGGTAACCGAAACGCTACGCCCCTGGGCAGGCTTCGGATGCGTGCGCGACCAGAAAACCAACACCAGAGGGCAAGACGCCAAGGCCATTCGCGAGCGGCCGGCGGGGCACACCCAGCCAGTAGCAGGCGAGCCTTGGATCGCTGAGTTGGACTCGCCGCCATGGCCTGTTTGTAAGAACTTGGTTCGCCTCGCACACAGAATGGATCGCCACTCACCGCAGCCTCATGGACGCTTGGTTCCCGACCCCGCTAAAAACCTCTCGCGCGTCACATGTGCAGCTGGTGTCGATGGACACGCCCGAACCCACGCCACGCCGCCGCTGGTTGATCACTGCGGGCGCCTTGCTGTCGTCAACGCTGCCTGTGCTGTCGCTGCACGCCAGCGAGCGCCTGACGCTGACCGGCTCCAGCACCGTGGCCCCACTCGCGCTGGAGATCGCTAAGCGCTTCGAGAAGCTCAACCCCGGCGTGCGCATCGACGTGCAGACCGGCGGCTCGTCGCGTGGCATCGCCGATGCCCGATCGGGGATCGCGCAGATCGGTCTGGTCTCGCGGGCGCTCAAGCCCGATGAGGCCGACCTCGTTGCCCACACCATCGCGCTCGACGGCATCGGCCTGATCGTGCACCGCAGCAACCCGGTCGCCACACTCAGCGACGCGCAGGTGCGCACGCTCTACACCGGCGAGACCACGCAATGGCGCGAGGTCGGCGGCCCCGAGTTGAAGGTCAGTGTGGTCAACAAGGCCGAAGGACGCTCGACGCTCGAGTTGTTTCTGACCCATTTCAAGCTGAAGAACAGCGACATCCGGCCGCAGGCAGTGATCGGCGACAACCAGCAAGGCATCAAAACCGTCTCCGCCAACCCCGGGGCGGTGGGCTATGTGTCGATCGGTGCGGCCGCATCCGAGATGGCGCTCGGCACACCGATCCGGCTGCTGCCGATGTCGGGCGTGGCCGCCACGGTGGACGAGGTGCGCCGTGGCCGCTTCCCGCTGTCGAGGCCGCTGAACCTGGTCACGCGCGGCGAGCCCGCAGCGCTGGCACGTCGCTTCATCGATTACGCCCGGTCGCCTGCGGTGCACGACCTCGTCGAGGCGCAGGCCTTCGTCACGCTGGCGCCACCCTGAGGCGTCTGGACGGTGCACTCCGATCTGGATCGCCCGGTGCGGCGGCTGCTCGGCACGCTGGCGGCCAGTTCGGTGCTGCTGCTTGCGTTGGTGTTGGGGTTTCTGGTGGTCGAGGCCACGCCCGTGCTGGACGGCGGCAATGCACTCCGTTTCTGGAGCGACGACGGCTGGTTTCCGCTGGAGCACCGCTACGGCGTCATGCCGATGGTCTGGGCCACGCTGGCAGTGACGCTCGGCGCCATGCTGCTGGCGCTGCCGCTGGGCGTGGCCGCAGCGGTCTGCGAGCGATTTCTGGCACCTCCGTCGGTGGCTGTCGCACTGCGCATCGGCATGGGCTTGCTCGCAGGCATACCCTCGGTGGTGTACGGGCTGTGGGGCCTGACGGTGCTGGTGCCGCTGATCGCTGCGTGGCAGCCACCGGGCGTCAGTCTGCTGGCCGCCACCCTGGTGCTGGCGCTGATGATCCTGCCCACGGTGGCGCTCACCAGTTCGAGCGCGCTGGCGGCTGTGCCGCTGCCGTGGCTGCAAGGGACAGCTGCGCTCGGCATGTCGCGCTGCGGTGCGCTGTGGCATGTCGTGCTGCCCGCGGCGCGGGCAGGAATTGCCGCCGGCGCGGTGCTGGCGGCGGCGCGTGCTGCCGGTGAGACGATGGCGGTGCTGATGGTGGCCGGCAATGTGGTTCAGGTGCCGACCAGCCTGTTCGACCCGGTGCGTGTGCTCACCGCCAACATCGCGCTCGAAATGGCCTATGCGATGGGTGACCACCGCGCCGCGCTGTTCGCCTCTGGTCTGGCGCTCGCGCTGCTGGTGCTGGGCTTGACAGCCGTCGCGCAGCGCATCGAGCGCAGGGGGCTGCATGCGACTTGAACGCGACCGACACGGCGCGCACGACACGCTGTTCGGCGTGGTCATGTTCAGTGCGGCGGCGGTGGTGATGCTGGCACTGGCCTGGGTGTTGTGGGACATCGTCCGCCAGGGCGTGCCGCTGTGGTCGGCAAGCTATTTGCTCGACGAGCCCGCCAACGCCGGGCGCAGCGGCGGCATCGCGCCGATACTCGTGGCGACGCTGGCCATCCTCGCGGTGGCGCTTGCCGTCGCCCTGCCGCTGGGCGTGGCGACGGCCGTGTGGCTGGTCGAGTTTTCTGGCGTGCAGGCGGGCCGCGTGCGGCTGGCCCTCGACGCGCTGGCTGGCGTGCCTTCGATCGTCTTCGGCCTCTTCGGCAGCGCGTTCTTCGGCGTGTTTCTCGGGCTGGGTTTTTCGATACTCTCGGGTGGGCTCACACTCGCGTGCATGGTGCTGCCGCTGCTGATACGAACC
>JAKFUQ010000179.1 GCA_021732645.1 Rhizobacter sp.
GGGGCGGCGGCGGGCTTTGCCAGCCCGGCGGCGGCCCAGGCGGTGGCGATGCCGACATCCCCACGTTGCCCGAATGGGGCCTGATCCTGCTGGGGTCGGTGCTGCTGTTGCAGATGGCGCGGGCTCAATCGCGGGGCCGACAGTCCAGCCGCACCCTGCGCAGCGCGTGGCCGCTGGGCCTGCTGGCCTTGCTCACCGCACTGGCGTTGTGGTTCGCAGCCAGCCCAGCCCTGGCCAACGAAACCCTGCAGTTCGACGCCCGCGGCAACATCAACGGCCGCACGGTCGATGGCCAGACCAGCACCTACCGTTATGACCGCATTGATCGGCTGAACCAGGAAACCGGCGTGGCCACGCAAAGCATTGGCCTCGATGCGAATGCCAACCGCACCAGCGATGGCGCAGCCACCTACACCGTGCTCGCCAACGGCAACCGAATCACAACGCGCAACGTCGTCAGCCTGATCTACGACCCTGCTGGCAACCTGCTGGGCGACCAGACCACGCTGGGCGGGGCCACCGTCAACAGAACGTTCACCTACACCCTGGCCGGGCAGCTGCGCACGGTCAGCATCAACGGCACGCTGAGGGCGACCTACACCTACAACCACCTGAGCCAGCGCACGAGGAAAGTGCTGGCCAGTCCTGCCGCAGGCACACCGGGCACCACGCTTTACAGGTACGACACGCAGGGTCGGATGGTTGAGGAGATCGCAGGTACGGCAGCCACGGCCACCGGCATCAGCGTCAGCGCCGGGCAGAGCCTCGTCACCTACGTGTGGAAGGACGACGTGCCGAGCGCAGTGATCTATGGGCCGAGCACGCCTGCGAATCCCAACAACAGCCAAGAGCGCATCATCTACCTGCACACCGACCACCTGGACACGCCACGCAAAGCGACCGATGCTCAGGCCCGGGTGGTGTGGAGCTGGACGAGCGATGCCTTTGGTAGCACAGCGGCGATCGAAGATGTCGACGCCAACGGCAGCCCAACAAGCATCAACCTGCGCTTCCCGGGGCAGTACTTCGATGCGGAATCGGGGCTGCACTACAACTGGAACAGGTACTACGATCCAAGATCAGGGAGGTATACGCAGAGCGATCCGATTGGAATCGATGGGGGGATCAACACGTATGCGTACGTGGGCGGGAATCCGGTTTCGTTTGTTGACTCAACCGGGTTGATCAAGAGCGACGATGCAGCTATTGCATCCGCGATAGCGCGTGGAGACGTTCGGCAACTGACAACGTTGCTTGAGAGTGGGGCGCTTAACCCGGCGCAAGCGCAGATCGCGCAACAGGGCATTCATTCGATCAACGTCTTCGGTCGCACAATCAGCAGCACATCGCAGCTTGCGCAAGCGCTCGGCCGCACCAACAGGGAGGTTCGTGCTGCTGTCGAGCGGTGTAAACAGCAAGGTCTTCCACGAAATGGCCCCGTGAGAAACCCGGACGTGCGCATCGACCCACGTACGGGGGAGGTCTTCCCAGAGCTTGGTGGTGGGCGAATTGGTGACTCAATCGGGAACATCTTCGACTTTCTACAGCGTCCGTGAAAATGGCAATCGTCAACTTCGACATCACGCTTTGCGTCTCGAGTCGCCGACATCAGACCGAAGACATCATGCGGTTGATCAATCAGCCACCGACTCGATTCTCTGCGGCAACTCCAAAAGCATTGGATGACTATCGAGTCTTCTGGGACTTCGACTCTGGGCAGGAGTCGTTCGACGAGGCGTGCCCGACGATAGTTCACTGGGCATGCCAACTAGCCGATGCCCTACGTTCGATCGAAGACGCTGCGATAACCTTGTGGTGCACGCTACACACCAAATCAGAGTTTTCGGGCTTAGTTGTCCAGGCTGCGCACTTGCAGTCTCTTGGGTCGCACGGGATCGACTTGGTACTCAGCGCGTACGCTGATTCAAACGATGCCGCGTGAGCGCTGCCTGGGAGAGCGTGCGTCCTGTCAGATATGCGCTCAGAGTGATCCGATTGGGCCGACCGTGGGGGACTGAACACTACTTTTTCGGTAGCGCGGCACCTGCGGGCTTCACGGATCCGAATTGAGCCGCCCCGGGATTAGTGGAGGCTGTTTGGTTTAAGTCAAGCCGCCACGACAACCGGGATCGCCGTCATCTCTGGGCAATGCCGCATCAGTTGCGTGTGGAAAGACAGTGTCTTGCAGCAGCGATTGAAGAACGGTTGAGCCTCTGTCCCGAAACGGTCACGAAGCGCCACTACCGTTGGTCACTGGATTCCAGGTCCGCCAGTCGCTCCTTCAGTCGACAAACCATGATGTCTCAGGTTTCGTGAAAAACGGTTCCTCCGTGGAGCCCATGGCTAGGATCGCTGCGCGCTCTTTGCCGCTGGGCAAGTTGATACGGCGCGCACTGGTCTTCGTGCTGGTGTTTATGGCGCTTCAATCCGCCTGGGAAGCATCGCGCGGCAGTTGGATCGAGAAGCTCTGGATTCACGATCTCACCGTGCGCAGCGCAACGGCGCTCATCAACCGAATCACACCTGAGGTGCAGGCCGTGCCGCAAGCGGCACGCATCGCGGCGACGGGAGGCGGCTTGAACGTCCTTTTCGGTTGCGAGGGCATCGACGTGGTGTTCATGCTCGCAGCAGCCCTGTTGGTGTTTCCGATGTCCTGGCGGATGAGGCTCGTGGGCATGGGGTTCGGCCTGCTGTGGGTCTTCACGCTGAACCAGTGGCGCATCGTCGCGCTGTTCTACGCGTTCCGGGCTGACCGAGCGCTGTTCGACTTGATGCACACCACCGCAGCGCCGCTGCTCATGGTGGCGTTGACAGGGCTCTACTTTCATGTGTGGCTGCAACATGCTGCTGAGCCAGCAGATCGAGTGCCGAGCCGACCGACTGCACTGGAGGTGCCGTGACCACCATCGCAGGTTGCAGCGCCCAGGTTCGGGCGCTCAATTTCGCACTGCGTCTCGGGCTCGTCATTGCGTTGATGTTGACCGCCGCGCATTTCTACTCACGCCAAGTGGTGACGTTGATGTTGCCGACATTGGCTGCCGCTTTGAAGCTGGTCGCAGACGACTTCACAATCGTTCAATTCGATGTCGTCGATGAACGCAACCAGGCGTCTTTGGCCGCGGTTGCTTTGCTGGGGCGAACGGTGGTTCTCGGGGGCCGTGCCATCGTTCCGGATGGCCAATCGGTGATGGTTGTGGCTACGACGATCGGCACCGTGTTGCAACCTATCTGGGTGGCATGGGTCATGGCGCTGGCATGGCCCGCACGCATGGCCGAGCTCGCCTTGCGGATCGTGATGGCGAGCGCCATGCTGGTGCCGGTGGTTTTGCTCGACACCCCACTGTCGCTGGCCGCGTGGCTTTGGGATGTGATGGTGCGGCTTCACGAGCCCAGCCGCGCATCTCCGCTGCTGTGGTGGAACGTATTTTTGAATGGGGGCGGTCGCTTGGTGCTCGGCCTGATCGCCGGGTTCTTGTCCATCGCACTGGCTCAGCGCGCGATGAAAGCCGATAAACGCGTTGCCGGTAGAAGCGGCGCACGCCACAGTTGAGGCGAGGGCTACGCGGCTGAATCTTTCGCGATGCGCCCGCAGAGGTAGGTCCAGACGAAATTCGCGGCGGCGTTGCTGGTCAGCTCGGCATGGTCGTAGGCGGGGGCCACCTCGACGCAGTCCATGCCGACGAAGGGCAGGTCGACAGTTCTTCCAGCACACTGAGCACCTGGTTGGTGGTCATGCCGCCCGGCTCGGGCGTGCCGGTGCCGGGCGCAAAAGCGGGGTCGAGGCAGTCGATGTCCAGGCTCAGGTAGACAGCAGGGTGGCCATGCTCTGCAAGACGCGAGCGAATGCCACCGAACATGGGTGCCAGCTGCTGCGGGCTTTCCAGGCCGCGCAGATCGCGGGCGGTGTAGATCAAGCCGCCCTGGTCGCGCACGTACTCGCGGGCCGCACGCTCGCCAGATGAGCGGATGCCGATCTGCGTGAAGCATTCGGGGATCACCAGCTCCTCCTGGATGGCTTCGTACACCCAGGTGCCATGGCCGCTGGGCTCGCCGAAGTGGTCGGTCCAGGTGTCGCAGTGGGCATCGAAATGCACGACGGCGAGCGGCCGACCCAGCCACGCTTTGTAGGCACGCAGCAAGGGCAGGGTGATCGAGTGGTCGCCACCCAACCACACCATGTGGTGGGCGCGGATCAGGTCGTGCACCAACGGCGCCATCGCTTCGCGCATGCGCTCCAGGTTGGTGTTGGGCAGCGGCAGGTCGCCGGCATCGCCTAGGCTTGCATTGAGCGGCGACACATCGAAAAAGGGATGGATCGCATCGCACAGCATGTGGCTGGCCTGCCGGATCGCTTGCGGTCCGAATCGGGCACCAGGGCGGTTGGTCACCGCGCCGTCCCAGGGCACGCCGGCCACGGCATAGCGCGAATGTGCATCGGCGGGTGGCGTCTTGAGAAACGCGCCGTGGGAATGGAAGGCAAAGGAGGTCATGGGTGAGGGCGCCTCAATGCGGGCTTGAGCAGGCTGCGCACACGGGTGCGCGGGCCATCGGACACCACCGCCTGCTCGACCGGCACCAACGGGCTGTCGTCGCTGTAGCGCGGTGGCCAGCGCTTGAGCGTGGCTTGGCGCAACAGCGCCACCGCGCCGCTGGCGGTGTAACTGCGTTCGAGCACATGGGTCACCATGCTGCGCCCGACGCGCTCGCTGATCACCAGCGTCGAGCAGCGGGTGCCGTACTGCCGCTCCGGCACCCGGATGAACGCAGCCGACAGCGCCCGCTCCAGTTCGAGGGGGATCCCGGTGGCAGGTAGTTCGGCGTCGGTGGCGCATTGCCGGTCGCCGAGCGCAGCGAACAGCTCGTTTGCCAGCGCATCGACCGAATCAGCAGCGTCCAGTGCGGCGCGCAAGCGGTGCTTCAACGCAGTGGTTTTCGGCCAGGCCGTGTTCAGCGACGCGTTCGACACGCCATAGGTGCCACGCTCCAGCCGCACAGGGTGGGCGTGGAGGTTGGACGCCCAGAAGCATTCACCGCGCTTGAAATCGGCAGCAATCAGGTTGAAGCCGTTGTAGCCCGACAGCGCGGTGCGCATCCAGAACCGGTCGGTAGGCTCGGCGCCGGCGAGCCATTGCGGCACGATCTGCCCGCGTGACGGCGCCTGCGCATCGATGCGTGACGGGTCGCGCACATTGGTCAGCATGGCCAGCCGACCTTGGGTGGTCAGGCCCAGCCAGGTGCCTCCAGCTTCTAGATCACGACCGGCCAGGATCGCCGGGCCGCCGGCATTGGGCGTCCACCAGGCCAGGCGTGCGGCAGGGCGGGCGTAGAACTCATCGCGGTTGGCTGCCACCACCAACGGGAAGCGCCGACTCTGGTCGATGGCCAGCGCGATCAGGCACATGCGTCGAACACCTCGACGTGGCGCGTGCCGTCGCACAAGCAAGCCCAGGCGGCGGCCCGCTGCTCGATGGTGTTGCGCAGGGCATCGCTGACACCGCAGGTGCTGCTCACACCGCCCGCGCCACCGTCACCTGGCGCGCTGGCCACGGGCAGCATCGCGTAAGTTTCCATCCAGGTATCGAGGCCCTCACCTGAATCGGTACGTCGAAGCAGCCGCGCCTGCAAACCCGGCACTTCGCGGCGCAATTGGTCGTGCATGTCGGTCACCATGCCTCGCAGCGCCTGGGCGTTACCCACAGGCACCCGGTAGTAGACATACAACTCGCGTGGCATCGAAGGCGGGCGATTCAAGCCGTCTCGGTGCGCAGCACCTCGTAAGGCATTGGAACAGGCGTGAGCAACGCCCCATCCGGTGCGCCCAGATGCGAGCTGCCACCATCGAACACGGTCAGCTTGACTTCGATCAACGCGTGGTACGACACGGGTTGCCCCTCCTCACCGGGAACCCGCGCCGCCGAGGCGACCAGCCCGGCGGGCTGTGTCGGGTCGCTGCTGTGGAACACCTCTTGCCCTGCGCTAATCGGTGCATCGGTCACAAACAAAAAGGTTCGGCGTTTGATGGTGCCACGGTACGCGGCGCGTGCGACGACTTCCTGGCCGGGGTAGCAGCCCTTCTGAAAATTCACCGCGCCGATCAGCTCGAAATTCAGCATCTGCGGCACGAACCGATCCACCGTCGCGGCTTCGATCGTCACGATGCCGCTGTCGACTTCCAGTTGCTGCCACGCGGCGAGTGCATGCGGGTGCTGCGTCGGCGCTGCGGGCAGCTCGTCGGTCGGGGTCACGTGCCAAGCGCGGGCGATGCCGGCCACCTCAGGCAGTCGAATCCAGGTGCCGTGCGCATCGGCATGCAGACCCCACACCGGCAGGCCCTCGGTGCGGTGATGCGCGCGCTCGCCGCTCATGCCGCTCAAGGTCAGCTCGGTACTTGCGTCGCTCAAGGTGCACTGAGCACGCATCACGAACATCGACAAGCGCTTCAGCGTCGCGGGCAGCACGCTGGCATGGCAGGCCAGCAGCACCTCGCCCTCGTTGGGTTTCCACATCACGAAGCTCGCCAGCAAACGGCCCTTGGACGAGCAGTAGCCGGCCAGCCGCGCTTGCGCAGGCCCCAGCGACAGCACATCCTGCGTCAGCTGACCATGCAGAAACTGGGCGGCCTCGGCACCGCTGGCCCGTATCACGCCCCAGTGGCGCAGCGGTACTGCGAGCGAGGTGTGTGTGGCCAGCGTCATGCGCCGATTATGATTTGCCCGATGTTGCCCGGCAGCCCTCGGTGTCATGCAAAAGTCCGCACCCGCGGTGTTGGGGACGCGCATGGCACCCCGGTATGAAGCGCTGGGCCGTCGGCCTCGTGCTTGGGGTTGCGGTGCTGGCCATCGCCACCGCCGGTTGGTTGTATGCATGGCTGCATCGACCGCTGGAGCTTGCCACCGACACGGTAGAGCTGTCGATCGAGCTGGGCACCTCGCCGCGAAACATCGCCTCGGCCTGGGTGCAAGCCGGTGTGCGTGCACCGGCATGGCTGCTGTACGAGTGGTTCCGCTGGTCGGGCGAGTCGCGCCGCATCCGCGCGGGCAGCTATGAGATCGACCGCACGACTACGCCAGCCTCGCTGCTGGGCGTGATGGTGCGTGGCGACGAAACGCAGGCCTTCGTGCGGCTGACCGAAGGTTGGACGCTGCGGCAGTTTCGCGCTGAGCTGGCGCGTGCCGATGCTCTGAAGCCGACCACGGCCGCCATGAGCGATGCCGAACTGATGGCCGCGCTCGGCGATGGTTCCACGCCCGCCGAGGGCCGCTTCTACCCCGACACCTATTCCTACAGCAAAGGCAGCACCGACCTCGCCGTGCTGCGGCGGGCACACCGTGCGATGCAGCAGCGCCTGGCCGCGGCGTGGCTCCACCGCGCCTCCGACACGCCACTGCGCACCGCCGATGAAGCCTTGACGCTGGCCTCCATCGTCGAGAAAGAGACCGGCAAGCCCGAGGACCGGGGCAAGGTGGCCTCGGTTTTCATCAACCGCCTGCGCATCGGCATGCCGCTGCAGACCGACCCGACGGTGATCTACGGCATGGGCGCTGCGTTCGACGGCGACCTGCGCAAGCGTGACCTGCAAACCGACACGCCTTACAACACCTACACCCGCACCGGCTTGCCACCGACGCCGATCGCGATGCCGGGCAGCGCGTCGTTGCTGGCAGCGGTGCGGCCTGACGCCTCCCGTGCGCTTTACTTCGTGGCGCGCGGCGACGGCTCGAGCGAATTCAGCGAGAACCTCGCCGCCCATAATCGCGCCGTCAACAAGTTCCAGCGCGGGCGCTAGTTTTGTCGGGCCCCGCTGTCACAACGTCAGAGCCGTGGACGCAAAAGCCACGAGCGCGAGAACCTCGAGGACGCCATGCGCGGTCGGTTCATCACCTTTGAAGGCATC
>JAKFUQ010000149.1 GCA_021732645.1 Rhizobacter sp.
TCAGCGCGGTGTGGGGCTACACCCACGACGGCTACGAGCACACGGTGACCACGCACATCAATCGGCTGCGCGCGAAGCTAGAGACCGATCCGATGCGCCCCCAGTTGATCCTCACGGTGCGCGGCGCCGGCTACAAGATGCGCGAGGCACCACCGTGAAGCTGCCGGCAGGGGCGCCCGCCGCCCTGACATGAGCGTTCGCTTCAAGATCGCGCTGACCATCTTTGTCACGGGGGCGCTGACCGCCCTCGGCGTGATTGCCACCGTGCTCTTCGCCTTCGAGCGCTTCGAGCAGGAGACCTCCTACCACCGCGCGAATGCCTTCCTGAAGCGCGTTGGCACCACCTACAACGGCATGCTCGACATGCAGCAGCGGCACCCGGAGGAGTTCACCATCTTCCTGCGCAGCCTCCTGTTCTTTGAACCCAACAGCCAGCTCTACCTGCTGCGCGCCGATGGCTCGGTGATCGTGTCGACCAGCTCGGTGCCGCTGCCGCCCGACTACCGGGTAAAGATGCAACCGCTGATGGATGCCATGGGCCCCACGCCCGTGCCCTACGTGATGGGCCAAGACCCTGAGCGTCCCGGCACCGACAGCACAGCCATCATCGCCGCGCTGCCGCTGACCAGTGCCGTGATCCGACCCGATCAGCCGGTGACTGGCTACCTGTATCTGGTGTACCAATTGCCCAGGTTGACCGAAGGCAGGGCCCAGGCCCTGCGCAGCACCTTCGCCCGACCCGCGCTGGCGTCGGTGGTCGCGGTCGTGGTGCTGGCGACGCTGCTCACCGCCTGGATCACCGCCACCGTCACCCGTCCGCTGCGGCGGCTGACCGAGGCGGTGGCGGCGGTCGAGCGCGAAGGCCTGACCGCCCAAACCGCAGGTGCGGCGCTGACCCGCACCCCCCACAGCTTCGAGCTCGATGCGGCGCGCGACGAATTCGGTCAACTGGGCAGCGGCTTTCGCGCCATGCTGATGACACTGCGGGCGCAGTGGGAAGCACTGCGCCGCCTGGATCACTTTCGCCGCGAAGGCATCAGCAACCTGTCGCACGACCTGCGCTCGCCGCTGACCGCTACCGTCGCCTGCCTGGAAACCCTCGATACCCGCTGGGTCGCCGACCCCGCGCGCGCAGGCGATCGTCAACTGGTCGAAGTGGCGCTGCGCAACACCCGCAATGCGGCACGGCTGGTGCAGTTGCTGGGCGACATGGCGCAGCTCGACGAGCCCGAGTTCAAACTGCACCGTGAGCGGTTCGACGCCGCCGAATTGCTCGACGACATCGCGGTGCGCTTTGCCGCACGCGCCGAGAAGCAAGGGGTCGCGCTGGTCGCTGAACCGGCCACCGATGGGCTGCCGACCTTTGCATCGCTCGACATCGAGCTGTTCGAGCGAGCGGTGGCCAACCTGGTCGACAACGCACTGAAATTCTGCCCGGCCGGTGGCTGCATCACCCTGGCGGCGCGCGGGCACATCGGGCCGACAGGCGGCGGCAGCGACCGCGAGCCTGCGCAGCAGCGCGTCGAGGTCAGCGTCCACGACACCGGGCCCGGCATACCGGCGGCCGACATTGCCCACCTGTTCGACCGCTTCTACCAAAGCCGACAAAGCGTGGAGCCGGCCTCTGCCGAAGGCGGGAAGGGCCTGGGTCTGGCGATCGTCAAGCGCATTGCCGAGCTGCATGGCGGCGAGGTCGTGGTGTCCAGCGTGCCGGGCCAGGGCACCACGGTCACGTTGTCGCTGCCGGCGGGGTAAATGGCAGCGTCTGGCCTTGCCGTGGCCCCTGCACAACAGCGCAGGGTAAGCCCAGGGGCCTGTGCGGGTGGCGCACGCCTAGATTCCAGAGTCTGTAGCGCAGTGCAAGGCGCTGTGAACCGGTTTGGGGGGAGTGGGAGACATCGTGAACGGATGCAGGCGCATGGCCTGACAAACGCAAAGGCAGCGCCGCACCATCGGCCCCTGTCCACATCGAAAAGCGCCGGTACTCCCGGCGCTTTTTCGTTTCTGCTTGCAGACCATGCGCTCGCGAATTGCACCGTTGCAGCCCCCTTGTTCCGGGCACAGCCCCACCGGTCACTGCGTACGATGCGCTGAACTCAAACCTGACCGGACGCACGTCATGCCCGTCGATCCTGAACTGCGCGCGCTGAACATCGACATCCCGGCCCAGCCGGAGTCGCTGGTCAAACTGTCGTTATTGCTCGCCGAAGACGAGGTGAACCTGCAGCAGATCAGTCTGCTGGTCGAGTCCGACATGGCGCTGGCGTCTGCCGTGTTGAAGGCGGTGAACTCATCGCTGTACGGTCTGTCGGGCCGAGTGCAAAGCGTGCACCAGGCCATCACCTATCTGGGCACCCGCGAAGTCGCGGCGGTCACCTTCGAAATGGGCCTGCGCGCGGTGTTTCCAGGCGCCCCGGAATTGAATCCGGTATGGGAGCGCGCGGCGGTGCGCGGCCTGCTGATGGGTCGCATCGGACAAGCCGTGGGCGTCGATCCGTGGGCGGCCCATTCGGCCGGCCTGTTCGAGGAGTGCGGCAAGGCCGTGCTGTTCCGACATGCCCCCACGCGTTACAAGCCGCTGTTGGCCACCGCCATCAGTGACGAGGAGCTGGCGCTGCTGGAGCACCAGGAATTCGGCGTCAGCCACGACGCGCTGGGTGCTGCGCTGTGCGAAAGCTGGGGGCTGGCACCCGCAGCAGTGCACAGCGTTCGCTTCCATGTGATCTTCAATGCGACCTGGGAGCTGCCGGTGCAGGTACAGCGCCGCTCCATCTGTGCGCTGTCGGCCGTGGCCCATGCGCTGATGACCGAACCACGGACGCTGGAAGAGGTGGTCGAGGCCGTGGCCCCCCAGGCTCAGCTGGATCCCGAACTGGTGCTGCGCGGCGCCAGACGCGTTCAGGCGCAGATCGAAAACGCGGTCGCGCAAGTGGCGTAGGACGCACTCGTCGCGCGCAGGCTGATCGGGCATCAGGCGGCCGCCCGGTATCCCCTCGTGAATCAGGCAGCCGCGCGGTACCCGCGCGGAATGGCCCCGATCAACCGCTTCGTGTAGTCCTGCTGCGGCGCATCGAGGATTTGCCCAACGCTGGCCTGCTCGACCACCTCGCCGTCCTTCATCACCAGCACCTCGTCGGCCATGAAGCGCACCACCGCGAGGTCGTGGCTGATGAATACATAGGCCAAACCGAGTTCGTCCTGCAAGTCCTTCAGCAGGTTCAACACCTGCGCTTGCACGCTGACGTCGAGCGCGCTGACCGCCTCGTCGAGCACCAGCACCTCGGGGTTCAAGGTCAGGCAGCGCGCGATCGCGATGCGCTGACGCTGGCCACCGGAAAATTCGTGCGGGTAGCGCGCCATCGCGGATTCATCGAGGCCCACCTTCTGCAGCAGTGCACTGGCACGGGCTTCGCGGTCGGCCTGACTGCCCTTCCCACTGCCTCCGATGCCGTGGATCGCCATCGGCTCGACCAGCGTCTGGGCTATCGTGAAGCGCGGATTCAGGCTCGCATAAGGATTCTGGAAAACGACTTGCAGGCGACGCCGTATCGGCAGCATTTGGCCCTTGCTCAACGCCAGCAAATCGTCGCCGTCGAAGCGCACTTCACCACCGACCGGCCCGCCACTTGCCTCATGCAGCCGCAGCAGCGCCAGGCCCAGCGTCGTCTTGCCCGAGCCCGATTCGCCGACCACCCCCAGCGTGTGGCCACGCCGCAGCTGGAACGTGGCGCCACGGCCTTCGCGGCCGACCGCCTTGAACTCGCGGCGACCGAACAGGCCGTGCGGAATCCAGAAGCTCTTGGTCAGCGCGCGGGCTTCGAGGATGACCGGCGCGTTGGCGTCTTTGAAGACCGCGGCCCGGACCTCACGTTCTGCACCGCCCTGTGCCGCGATGTGCTCGGCTATCACCATCAGCCGCGGCCCGGTGCGCGCCAAGGTCGGACGGCAGGCGAGCAGCGCGCGGGTGTAAGCGTCCTGCGGGTTGGCGAAGATCTCGGCGACCGGCCCGCGCTCGCGCACCGTGCCCTGGCGCATCACGACGACCTGGTCGGAAATCTCGCCGACCACGCCGAGGTCGTGGCTGATGAACAGCATGCTCATCCGATGGCGTGATTTCACGCTCGCGAGCAGCTCCATGATCTGGCGCTGGATCGTCACGTCGAGCGCGGTGGTCGGCTCGTCGGCGATCAGCAGCTTCGGCTCGCATGACAGCGCCATCGCGATCATCACCCGCTGCTGCTGGCCACCGGACAGCTCGTGCGGGTAGGCGCCGAGGCGGCGCTTGGGCTCGGGCAGGCCGACCTCGGCCAGCAGTGCTTCGGCGCGTGCCATCGCCTGCTTGGCGCTCAGGCCCAGGTGCTTCATCAGCGGTTCGCACAGCTGCGCGCCGACGGTGAACACCGGGTTCAGCGAGGACATCGGGTCCTGGAACACGCAGGCGATGTCCTTGCCGCGCAGCGCCTGCAACTCGCGTCGGGTGGCGGTCAGCAGGTCACGACCCTGGAAGGTGATTGCGCCGGAGCGCTCCGCGTTGTCGGGCAGCAGGTTCAGGATCGCCATCGCGGTCACGCTCTTGCCCGAACCCGACTCGCCCACCAGCGCCACCGTGGTGTGCTCGGGGATGTCGAAGCTGATGCCCTGCGCTTGTCCGTCCACAGTCCGGCCGACCGCCTGCGTGCGCTGCACCACGCCGCCCTGCATGCCGGTGCGAAACGACACGCGAAGGTTTTGCAAGCTCAGCAGCGGCTGGCTTGTGGGCAGGTCGGCCATCATTCCAGCCCCCGCAGCTTCGGGTCCAGCGCGTCGCGCAGCGCATCGGTGAACAACGAGAACGCGGTGACAAACACCGCCATGAACAGCGTCGCGGTCGCCAGCTGCCACCAGTGGCCGAGCAGCAGCTCGACCTGCGATTCGGCCAGCATCGTGCCCCACGACACCTGGTCGATCGATACACCCAGGCCCAGGTAGCTCAGGATCACCTCGGCCTTGATGAAGCCCACCGTCAGGATCGACAGCTGCACCAGCACCACATGGCTGACGTTGGGCAGGATGTGGCGGAACATCCGCGAGGCCACACTGGCGCCGATCGCCTCGGCCGCGCGCACGTAGTCGCGCACCGCGTGCTTCAGGAACTCGGCGCGCACCAGCCGGTAAATGCCCGTCCAGCCGGTCAGCCCGAGGATCAGCACCACCGTGCTGGTGCCACGGCCGAACACCGCGGCGAACGCAAAGATCAGCAGGATGCCGGGGATCGAGGTGAACACGTTGTAGACCCACTCCAGCAGGTCACCGATGCGCCCGCCGAGGAAGCCGCTGACGGCGCCGAGCGCGGTGCCGATGGCCGTGGCCAGCAGCGCCGCCAGCACGCCAACGAAGATCGAGATCTCGGCCCCCTTGATCGCCTTGGCCAGCACGTCGCGGCCGAGCCGGTCGCCGCCCAACGGCAGCGTGTTGGCGGGCACTGTTTCACCGACCTTCAGCTTCGACGCGCGCTCGGCCCATTCGGCATAGCGCGGCGCCAGCGGGTCGACCGCCGAGATATCGACCGGCGGCCCCTTGCCCTCCTCGATCAAGGCCACAGCCGACGGTGGCGTGGGGCCGAGGAAGGTCGGGTTGGCATACGGCACACCCACCTCGCGCTGCCATTGGCTGGCGACCAGCCCCAAAGCAGACAGCGCAATCAGCACCAGAAACGCGATCACGATCGCAAGCGAGACCAGCCCCACGCGGTCGCTGCGAAAACGCCGCCACGCCGACGACCACACGCCTTCGGAGCGCGTCGCAGCACGCGGCATGGCAGACGACGGCAGCACGGCGCTCATTTCAAGACCACCCGCGGGTCGACGAGCTTGTAGAGCACATCGGTCAGCACGTTGATCAGCATCGTGATCGCTGCCAGGTACACCGTGACTGCCTGGATCACCGGGTAGTCGCTGCGGTTGACCGCCAGCAGCACCTCGCGCCCGAGGCCGGGGATCGAGAAGAAGACCTCGATCAAAAACGAGCCGACGAAGATGCCCGGCAGCCCGGTGCCGATGCTGGTCAGGATCGGGATCAGCGCGTTGCGCAGCACATGGCGCAGCAGGATCACGCGTTCTGTGAGGCCCTTGGCGCGCGCCGTGCGCACATAGTCCTGCTCGATCTCGTCGAGAAAGAAGGTGCGGTACAGCCGCGTCTGCGGCGCGAGGCTGACCGCCACCGCCAGCAGCACCGGCAGCGGCGCGTACTGGGTCAGGTTGATCCACACCGAGTCGCTCCACCCCTGCACTGGAACCCAGCCGAGCTTGAAGCCGAACAGCCACTGGCCGACCAGCACATAGACCAGGAAAGAGATCGACAGCGCCACGGTGGTCAGCACCATCACCACGCGGTCGGTCAGCGAACCGCGCACCACCGCGACGGCCATCGCCAACGGGATGGCCAGGATCACTTCCAGCACCAGGATCGGCACCATCACCGTCAGCGTGTTCGGCAGGCGGTCGCTGAAGATGTGCGACACCGCCTCGTTGGTCGCCCAGCTGCGGCCCCAGTCGAAGGTCAGCACCTGCTTGACGAAGATCCACAGCTGGATCCACCACGGCTGGTCCAGGCCCAACTGCTGGCGGATCGCAGCGATCTGGTCGGGCTTGGCGATCTGGCCGGCCAGAATTTCCGCCGGGTCGCCGCCAAAAAACTTGAACAACACGAACACCAACAGGATCACACCGGCGAGCGTCGGGATGGTTTGCCAGAGTCGTCTGAGCAGGTAGGCGGCCATGGGGTGGGGAGTCTAGACTGCGCCCGCGCGGCGCATCGAGTGCCAGGAGCAAGGTGTATGAAGTCGAGTGCAGTGAATCGAGTGATGTGCAGGGTGCTTGGTTCCACGATGATGGCGATGCTGTTGTGGGGCAGTGGGGGGGTGACCGCTTCGCCCGCGTCGGCGGAAAAGATCTTCCGCTACGCCTTCCCAGTGGCCGAGACCGGCTTCGACCCGGTGCAGATCTCCGATCTGTATTCGGCCACCATCATCTCGAACATCATCGAGTCGCCACTGACCTACGACTACCTCGCGCGACCGGTCAAGCTGGTGCTGCAAACCGCGGCCGAGATGCCGCAGGTGTCGGCCGACTTCAAGACCTACACGGTGAAGATCCGGCCCGGCATCTACTTCGCGGACGACCCGGCATTCAAAGGCAAGAAGCGGGAGCTGATCGCGGCGGATTACGTGTTTTCGCTCAAGCGCATCTTCGATCCGCGCTGGAAGAGCCCCAGCTACCCCGGCTTGGCCGACGAAAAAATCATCGGCATCGACGCGCTGCGCGAGAAGGCCATCAAGGACCGCACGCCGTTCGACTACGACACCGAGATCGAGGGCCTGCGCACGCTCGACCGCTACACCTATCGCATCACACTGGGCAAGCCCAGTCCACGCTTCATCAACAGCTTCACCAGCGCCACCGGCTCCGGCGCGCTGGCACGCGAAGTGGTCGAGGCCTATGGCGACAAGATCATGGAGCACCCGGTGGGCACCGGGCCGTATGTGCTGAGTGAGTGGCAGCGCTCGTCGCGGATGGTGCTGACGCGCAACCCGAACTTCCGCGAGCAGTTCTACCAGGCCGATCCACCGGCCGACGACGCGGCGGCTCAGGCGACCTACCAGAAGCTCAAGGGCCGACGCCTGCCGATGATCGACCGTGTCGAGGTGTCGGTGATTGGGGAATCGCAGCCGCGCTGGCTGGCCTTCCTGAACGCCGAGCACGACATGATCGACGGCCTGCCGGCCGAGTTCGCCAACATCGCGATCCCGAACAACCGCATCGCACCCAACTTGGCGACACGTGGCGTGCAGATGGTGCGCACGCCGAGCTCGGACATCTCGTTCACCTACTTCAACATG
>JAKFUQ010000066.1 GCA_021732645.1 Rhizobacter sp.
CGCGTGTGGCCTGGCGCTGCAGCCAGCTCTGCACCGTGTCGCGAATTTGCGCTGGCGTCGCACCCGACGGCAGGCCGGTGTGCAGGCGGCACGGCGTGCCGTTGTCGTCACCGGCTTCGAGCACAGCACCCGACGGCGAGACACCCGCCCGCCCGTCGAGCACCACCATGACGGGCCGACCCATGAACGGGATGGTGACACCGTCACGCCAATCGACCTTCGCCGCTTGCACGCGTCGGCTGCGTTCTCGCTGCTGGTGCAGCTTCGTCAGGATCCAGTTGGCTTTGCCGCGCAACGCCGTTTCGATGTCGCGTGGGCCTACCCAGTTCGGCACGTTGACGCACAGGCCCTCCAGGCCGACGATGAAGCCGATGCTGCGGCGGCGCACGCGCTTGAGCGCATAGCCCACGGTGTGACCGCCGAGCATGATCTCACGCGCCGCCTGCGGGTGGTGGAAGGCCGCGGGGGTGAGCATCGCGCTGTCTGCCGAAGTCAGCGCTGCGGTGGGTGGTGCGGTAGAGGGCGCGGGTGAGTGGGGAGGGCTCGGTGGTGTGGGCGCCGAAGGCGTGGGCCGCATCGGCGTCAACGCTGTCGGCTCGGTGGCGACGAACAGCGACAGCTGTGCGGGGTCGGGGCGGCGCGGTGCAGCAGGCATGGGACGCAAGTCTACGGTTCGCTGGCGGTGCTGCCCGCAGCGGGCAATGCAGCCTGGCCTGCGGCCGCGGGCGTGGCATCGCTCGCATAGGCCTCGGGGTCGAGCCGTCGCATCTCGGCCTCGATCCAGGCTTCGACCTCGCGCATCAGCACATCGGGGCGTTTGCCCACCGACGACAGCAGCGGGCCCACCGACACGTCGATCACCCCAGGGCGCAACGTGAAAGTTTTACGCGGCCAGCAGCGCGCCGAAGTCACCGCAATCGGCAGCACCGACGCGCCAGTGCTCACGGCCAGCCGCGTGCCGCCGGTTTTGTAGTCTTCTTGCTGTCCGCGTGCAGCCCGGGTGCCTTCGGGAAACATGATCACCCACACGCCGTGCTTCATGTGATGAGCACCCTGTTCGGCCACCCGCCGCCAGGCTTCCGAACGCCGGGCACGGTCGATGTGGATCATGTCCATGCGTGCCATCGCCCAGCCGAAGAACGGGATGTACAACAGCTCGCGCTTGAACACATAGGCCAGCGGGTGCGGCATCAGGCCAGGAAAGGCAAATGTTTCCCAGGTCGACTGGTGCTTGGGCAACACGATCACCGCCGGTGCGCGGTTGGCTTCGGCGAGGTTGTCCAGTCCATGCATGCGGTGGCGCACGCCGCAGATCACGCGGGCCGCCGAAATCGAATGCGTCAGCCAGCCAGCGCACAGCCAGTAGACGCGGTCGCCACGGGTGAAGATCGATACGATCAGCACCACCGTGGCCCATGGCACGACGCTGACTGCCATGTAGGCCAGGAACAGGTAGGAACGCAGCGCCCAGACCACGCGCTGCATCAGTGCAATTCCCCGGCGCCCGAATCGGTGTCGCCACCATCGCCACGTTGGCTGCGTTGCTGGCTGCGGTGCTGGCGTATCCACCAGTCTGCGAAGGCCGACAGATCGGCGTGCACGCGGGTGCCGGGCACGGCGGCGAGCAACTCGGCCAGCGCCTGGCCTGCCAGGCCTGCGCTCTTGCCGGTCAGCACCAGGTGCGTCGGGCAGCCTGCGGCCATGCCGGCCTGCATGTCGCGCAGGGTGTCGCCTACCATGGGGGTGTTGCCCGGCGACACGCCGAAGCGCTCGGCAATCTGCTGCATCAGACCCGGCTTCGGCTTGCGGCAGTCGCAGTGGTCGTCGGGTACGTGCGGGCAGAAGAACACTGCATCGATGCGGCCGCCTTGCGTGGCCAGCGCTTGATTCATCTTCAGTTGTATCTCGTTGAGCGAGGCCATGTCGAACAGCCCGCGTCCGAGCCCCGACTGGTTGGTCGCCAGCACCGTGTGCCAGCCCGCATGGTTCAGCCGCGAGATGGCTTCCAGCGCACCGGGCAGCGGCACCCATTCGTCGGGCGACTTGACGTAGTCGTCGTGGTCTTCGTTGATGGTGCCGTCGCGGTCGAGGATGACGAGCTTGAAGGTTGTCGGAGACATCTCAGGCGGCCAGCTTGGACAGGTCGGCGACGCGGTTCATCGCGGCGTGCAGCTGGGTCAGCAGACCGAGGCGGTTGGCGCGCAGCGCGGCGTCTTCCGCGTTGACCATCACCGATTCGAAGAAGGCGTCGACCGGGACTTTCAGCGCCGCCAGGGCCTGCAGCGAGGCGGTGTAGTCGTGCTGGTCGAACAGGCTGTCGGCTTGTGGCCGCACGGCGGCCAGCGCCTGCGCCAGCGCCTGCTCGGCGGGTTCGCGCAGCAGCGCAGCCTCCACCGTGGTCGGCACCTCACCATCGACCTTCTTCAGGATGTTGCCGACGCGCTTGTTGGCGGCGGCCAGCGATGCGGCCTCCGGCAGTGCGGAGAAGGCACGCACCGCTTCCAGGCGGCGCGGTGTATCACCCAGCCGGGTCGGCGCCAAGGCCAGCACCGCCTCCACCTCCTGGGCGGTGTGGCCCTGGTCACGCAGGTTCACGGCCAGGCGGTCGGCGAAGAAGCCCAGCAGCGCCTCGGTGGGGTCGGTGACCAGATCGCCGAAGGCCGACAAGGCGCCCTGCAGCAAGGCTGGCAAGTCCAGCGGCAGGTTCTTTTCGGTCAGGATGCGGATCACGCCCAGCGCGTGGCGGCGCAGTGCGAACGGATCCTTGTCGCCAGTGGGCAACTGGCCGATGCCGAACAGCCCGACCAGCGTCTCCAGCTTGTCGGCCAGCGCCAGCACGGTGCCGGTGTGGTTGCGCGGCAGCGTGTCGCCGGCGAAGCGCGGCTTGTAGTGGTCCTCGATGGCGATGGCCACGCCATCGCGCAGGCCTTCGTGGCGTGCGTAGTAGCCGCCCATCACGCCCTGCAGTTCGGGGAACTCTCCGACCATGTCGGTCAGCAGGTCGGTCTTGGCCAGCAGCGCAGCTTCTTGAACTTTGCTGTCCAGCACGTCGAAGGTGTCGTGCGCGTCGACCGTGAACGGCAGCGTCGCGGCACTCAGCTGATTGACGATGGCATGCCCGATCGCGCGCACGCGCTCGGCGCGGTCGCGCTGGCTGCCCAGTTTGTTGTGATAAACCACTTTCGCCAGCCCATCGACGCGCGAGGCCAGCGTCTTCTTGCGGTCCTGGTCGAAGAAGAACTTGGCGTCGGCCAGCCGTGGCCGCACCACGCGTTCGTTGCCGCCGATCACCGCGCTCGGGTCGGCCGGGCTGATGTTGCTGACGATCAGGAACTGGTTGGTCAGCTTCCCTTTGCTGTCGAGCAGCGGGAAGTACTTCTGGTTCGCCTTCATCGTCAGGATCAGGCATTCCTGCGGTACTTCAAGGAAAGCTTCCTCGAAGCGACCGAGCAGCACGTTGGGCCGTTCGACCAGCGCGGTCACCTCGTCGAGCAGCGCGTCGTCGTCGATCGGTCTCAGGGCTTGCTGCGATGCGGCGTGCTGCAACTGGCGCGCGATCTCGCCGCGGCGCTGCGCGAAGCTGGCGATCACCGCGCCCTGGTCGCGCAACTGCTCGGCATAAGCGTCGGCGTGCTGCAGCACCAACGGGTCCATCGCCGCTTCGAATCGATGGCCATGGGTGTCGCGGCCCGCCTGCAAGCCCAGCGCCGACACCGGCACCAGGTCGGCGCCGTGCAGTGCGACCAGGCCGTGCGCTGGCCTGACGAACTGCACGCTGGCCCACCCTGGCTGCGACCCGTTTTCGAGCTGGTAGGTCATCACCTTGGGGATCGGCAGCTTGGCGAGCGATTCGTCCAGAGCTCTTTGCAAGCCTTGCGCCAGCGTCGCACCGGGTGCCACGCTGTCGTAGAACAAGGCCTCGGCCTTGCCGTCCATCTGGCGCTTGAGCGCGGGCAGCACCGAGGCATCGGCACCCAGGCTGGCCAGCTTCTTCAGCAAGGCGGGGGTCGGTGTTCCATCGGCCGCCAATGCCACGCTGGCTGGCATCAGCTTTTGCGACATGGCCTTGTCGGGCGCCGCAGACAGCACCGCGCTGACATGCGCGGCCAGCCGGCGCGGCGAGGCAAACGGCGTCACCGCCGAATGCTCGGTGGACAGACCCTGCGCCCGCAGGCTGTCGACCAACCCCTGCGCGAACGACTCACCGAGCTTCTTCAGCGCTTTCGGGGGCAGTTCCTCAACGAACAATTCGACAAGCAGATTGGCGGTCGTGGTCATCGGGTCAGGCCGCTTTCTTGTCGCGTTGTTGCGCCAGCGCGGCGATCACTTCGTCGGCCCACTCTCGCGGCGCCATCGGGAAGCCCAGCCGCTCGCGGCTGGTCAGGTAGCTCGCGGCCACGGCGCGCGCCAAGTTGCGGATGCGGCCGATGTAGGCGGCGCGCTCGGTCACGCTGATCGCGCCGCGCGCATCGAGCAGGTTGAAGGTGTGCGCGGCTTTCAGCACCTGTTCGTAGGCCGGCAATGCAAGCTGCGACTCGATCAGATGCTTCGCCTGCTTTTCGTGGCTGCCGAAGGCGCCCAGCAGGAACTCGACATCGCTGTGCTCGAAGTTGTAGGCGCTTTGCTCCTGCTCGTTCTGCAGATAGACATCGCCGTAGCTGATGCGCGCTTTTTCGTTGCCCTCGTCAGCGCTGTTCGTCCACGTCAGGTCGTACACGTTGTCGACGCCCTGCAGGTACATCGCCAGCCGCTCCAGGCCGTAGGTGATCTCGCCGGTGATCGGCCGGCAATCGATGCCGCCGACCTGCTGGAAGTAGGTGAACTGCGTCACTTCCATGCCGTTGAGCCAGACCTCCCAGCCCAGACCCCAGGCGCCGAGCGTCGGGTTCTCCCAATCGTCCTCGACAAAGCGCACGTCGTTGACCTTCAGATCGAAGCCCAGCGCTTCGAGCGAGCCGAGGTACAGCTCCAGAATGTTGCTGGGCGCGGGTTTCAGCACCACCTGGTACTGGTAGTAGTGCTGCAGCCGGTTCGGGTTGTTGCCGTAACGGCCGTCCTTGGGGCGGCGGCTCGGCTGCACATAGGCGGCCTTCCACGGCTCGGGGCCGAGCGCGCGCAGGAAGGTCGCGGTGTGGCTGGTGCCGGCGCCGACTTCCATGTCGTAGGGTTGCAGCAAGGCGCAGCCCTGGGCATCCCAGTACTGCTGAAGACGCAGGATGATTTGCTGGAAGGTCAGCATCGGAGGTGGATCAAGGTGGGTGGGGTGGCGTCGTCGAACGCGATGCGACAGCAGGGGCAGCGCCCGATTTTACGGGCGACGTGCGCGCTGCGGCCGGGAGCTCGGGCCAATGAATGCGGCAGCGGTCACGACAGTGAGTGCCACCGCGATCAACGGCCACAACCCGCAGGCCGCCAGCCAGCGCGCATAGGGCGTCTCGCCGACGCGCCCCTCGACGCTGGCTTCGAGCACGCCGGTGGTCTGCGGCGGCAGGCGCGCGGTGATCTGGCCGTGGTGATCGACCACCGCGGTGGCGCCGGTATTGGTCGATCGGATCACCGGCCGCTGAAATTCGATCGCACGCATCTGCGAGAACTGCAGGTGCTGGTCCTGCACCAGCCAGCGGCCGAACCAGGCGAGGTTGCTGACGTTGACGAACACCGTGGCCGCCAGCGGGCCCACCATGCTGGACACGATGTCCTCGCCGAACAGGTCCTCGTAGCACACGAGCGGCCGCAGCCGCTGCCCGCCGAACGCGAAGGCCTCGGTGCTGCGGCCACGCGCCTGGTCGGCCAGCGGGATGTTCATCAGGTTGACGAACCAGTGGAAGCCGGGCGGGATGATCTCGCCGAACGGCAGCAGATGGCGCTTGCCGTAGAGGTACCCGGCCGCAGCGGAGGCTGCAGCGCCCTCGGTCGCCCCGCTAGGCAACGCGACGACCGAATTGACGTAGCCCGAGGCCTCGTCGCCGACGAAGATGCCGATCAGTGCAGCGCGCTCGGCAGCGTCCAATGCGGGCGCTGACGCTGCGGATGCTGGCTGCAGCGCATCACGCAATGCCGCCCAGTAGCCGTCGCTGATCTGGTCACGCGACAGCGGCAGCACCGATTCGGGCGTCACCACCAGCGCGCCGCGGGCTTCGGTCAGCTGGCGCACCAGGCTGTGCAGTTGCAGGCTCAGCCGGTCGGGGTTGAACTTGATTTCCTGCGGCACGTTCGGCTGCAGCAGGCTGACCTGCAGCGTGCCGGTGGAGCGGGTGAATTGATCGGGCAGCAGGTGGGGCACCAGGGCGAGCAGGATCACCAAGGCGCTGACAGCCGATCGAGCCCGCAGCGACTGGTCTTGCACCCACAGCGCCGCCGCCCCAGCCACGGCTGCGGCCAACGCGCACAGGCCATACACGCCGATCCACGGGGCCCACGCAGCCAGCGGGCCGACGGCGTGCGCATAGCCGGAGGCGATCCACGGAAAGCCGGTGAACACCAGCCCGCGCGCCAGCTCGGCCCCCAGCCAGCAGGCGGCCCACAGCGCGACGTCCCAGCCCGGCCGGCCGGTGCGCAGACGCGCCCACAGCGCCATGGCCGCCGCGTAATACAGGCCCAGCAGCGCGGCCAGCACCAGCACCGCCAGTGCCGCCAGCGCAGGGTGCATGCCGCCGTAGTCGTGCATGCTGATGTACAGCCACCAGAAGCCCGAGACCAGCCAGCCCACCGCGTACAGCCAGCCCATCAGCGCGGCGCGGCGTGGCATGGCGCTTGCGGTGGCGTGGGCCAGCACGGCCAGCGACAGCAGCTGCAGCCACCACCACTCGAAGGGCGAGAACGACAAGGTCTGCGCGATGCCGGCCAGCAGCACCGCGGGCGCACTGGCCAGCCAGCGCAACGGCTGGGCGCCCGAAGCCGGGCTGCGCATCAAGCGCCGTCGGGCTCGACGGCAGGTGCTGGCGTGCGGGTGACCTTGAACCAGCGCACCGCGCCGCCGCGCGTGAGCATCACGCTGAACAGCAGCCCGCCCATCGCGACCGCTTCGCCCCGGCGCGGCACGCGGCCCAGCTCGTGCGCGATCAGCCCGCCGATGGTCTCGAAGCTGTCTTGTGGCAGCTGGGCGCCGAAGGATTCGTTGACGGCCCCGATCTCGGCGTCGCCTGCCACCCGGTGGCTGCCGTCGGCCAGCGTGTAGACGCTGGACTCGCCGTCCTTGTCGTCGAACTCGTCCTCGATCTCGCCGACGATCTCTTCGAGCACGTCCTCGATGGTCAGCAGCCCGGCGGTGTTGCCGAACTCGTCGATGACGATCGCCAGGTGGTTGCGGTTCGAGCGGAAGTCGCGCAGCAGCTCGTTGAGCCCCTTCGATTCGGGCACGAACACCGCCGGGCGCAGCAAGGTGCGCAGGTTCAGGTCGGGCGAGCGCTGCAGCTTCAGCAGATCTTTCGCCATCAGGATGCCGATGATGTTGTCGCGCTGCCCTTCGTACACCGGAAAGCGCGAATGCGCGGTGCCGATCACCAGGTGCAGCAGCTCGTCGTACGGCGCGTCGATGTCGAGGTGATCCATGTGGGGTGCTGCCACCATCACGTCGCCAGCCGTCATGTCGGCCATGCGGATCACGCCTTCAAGCATCATGCGCGATTCGGGTGCGATCAGCTCCCGTTGTTCGGCATCGGCCAGCGACTCGATCAGTTCGTCGCGCGAATCGACGCCCGGCGACACGAGCTCGATGAGGCGCTGGAACAGGCTGCGTTTGTCGACGATGGTGGGTCGGCGCCCCGGGTTCTTGGCACGAGACGCGGCGGCGGTGGGCGCCGGGTAAGGGTCAGACATCGCGCCGGGGCGAAAAGTGAATCACCGCTACAGCTTACCCGAACCGCCATGA
>JAKFUQ010000003.1 GCA_021732645.1 Rhizobacter sp.
GTGCCGCGCCGCGCTGTTCGATGGCATCGCCCCCGGCACCCGCGCCGCGCTGGGTCCGCTGTTGTTCACTGCGATGCGGGCACAACGCGTGACCGCCGAGGTCTACCGCGGGCCGTGGGAAAACGTCGGCACACCGGCTCAGTGGGAGGCACTGAACGCCGCCGGGGCCTGAGCGGCACCCGGGCACTGGTTGACCTCCAGCGACAGGTGCGCCAGCGCCGTGTAGATCGCCAGTCGCGCACGGTAGTCGGCCGACGGTAAAGGCGCATCGGCGACGATGCTGACGATGGCCGCGTACTGCTGGCGGCCGACGCGCCACAGGTGCAGATCGGCCACCCGCGCGTCGCCGTCGGACTCGATGGCGGTGCGGATCTGATTGACCAGCGGATGGTCCATCTCGCGGTCGAGCAACACCGCCGCCGTCTGGCGCAGCAGCCCGACCGACCAGACCCCGATGACCGCGGCACCCAACACGCCGACCAGCGGATCGAGCCACCACCAGCCCAGCCACAACGCTGCCACCAGGGCGATGATGGCGAGCACCGAAGTCAGCGCGTCGGCCAGCACATGCACATAGGCGGCACGCAGGTTCAGGTCGTGGCCGCCGTCGGCGGTGGCGATCGGGTGATCGGCATGCGCGTGGGCCGCATGGGCGTGGCCGTGGTGAGCGTGGTCATGCGCGTGGCCGTGGGAGCGCTCGTGTGCATGACCGTGCCCACCCGATGCGGCAGGGCCATGGTCATGCTTGTGGGGTGCGTCATCGGCACCGTGCAGCAGCCACGCCGACAGCAGGTTGACCGCCAGGCCGATGCAGGCCACCCACAGCGCGGTGGCAGCGTTGATCGGCGTGCCGTGCCACAGCCGCACGGCCGACTCGACCGCGATGCCCACCGCCACCAACGCCAGCACCAGCGCGCTGGCAAAACCGCCCAGCACCTCGATCTTCCAGGTGCCGAAGGCATAGCGAATATCGCGCGCATGGCGCCGGGCCAGTGCGTAAGCCACCGCCGCCACACCGAGCGCCAGCGCATGCGTGCCCATGTGCCAGCCGTCGGCCAGCAGCGCCATCGAGCCGGTCCACCAGCCACCGCCGATCTCGGCCACCATCGTCGCCAAGGTCAGCGCCAGCACCACGCGGGTGCGCACCTCGCCGCGGCGGTTGCCGCTGTCGAACACATGGCTGTGCTGCCAGGGACTGAGGTCGTGGGTGTGGGGGGTCATGGGGTCTACCAAATGCGCATTGCATTTGACTGCATTCCTGCTCTTCCGGTGGCGGTAAGCCGATTGACAGCTTTGAGTTAGCAAGAAGGGATGATAATGAGCGCCATGACGCTTGACTTTATATATTTACAATATTGAACCTAAGACGATAGTATAATAAAGTACTTGAAAAATATTTCCAGTGTTATTTATTTACTTCCTCAAACTTTGGCTATTTGCCATTCGCTCACCAAGCTTTTCTAGGACGTCTTTAATAGCGTCTCGCGTTGCATCAGCAAGCACTTGACCTCCGCCCTCACAAAATCCACCACCATCGCCCGATCGGCTGCGCTGAGATTCAGCCGTTGTTCCAAATACACGGGTGCCATTCCTTATACCCGTAACACTGACACCTAGCTCAACTGTGGCCTCAGCATCGACGCCGAAAAACTTCTGATTGAATTTTACTCTTGGTTCAAATCGTTCAACCCTGAAAAGCAATGATGTGTCGTCATGCCCTCCGGTTAAACTTTCTGCCTTTGAGCTTGCCTCGAAAACTTGCTCTAACATACTGGGCACAGAACTCACGAACGCATCCGATCCATCCACAGGAAACTTATGCCCAGCACACGCAAAACCTTGTACAGAATCGTCTTTTCTTAGCTTCGTTAAAGACGTCTCGTCTATCGAGAAACGAGCATTTCCGGGCACTTTTTTTTCGTTGTCAGAGTATATATTGGTCGCCTGAACAGCGGACACCGTCCCTTTGTGTGAGCAGCCCTGCAAGGCGAAAAAAATGGACGGGAAAAGAAAAATTAATACAAGCGACTTCATTAGTTTTGTCCCTCGTCATGAATGTAAATTCATCTGTATTCACCGAATGAATAGCAACAGATGCACTATTGCAAACGTCCTACGCCGCTGCACATCGCTGCGAAATGTAACAGCCTTGTCACCGCGAGGACACGACGGTAGTAAGCAGGGGGGCATGGCCTGCATCGGGCCCTCAGCAACTTGACGGCGTTCTGGCGCATGCACGCCGATGCCGAACAGCCGCTGCGCAGCTGAGTGGCTGCGGCGCAGTGGGCGCAGCCCAGCGACATCACCGCTCAGTTCACGACGGCCAGCGTGTTGAAGAGCGGCCGCGTGGTGTTCAACATCAAGGGCAACGACTACCGCCTGGTGACTGCCGTGGCCTATCGCTTCGGCGCGGTGGTCGTGAAGTTCATCGGCACACATGCCGAGTACGACCGCATCGATGCCAATACCGTGGAGATGATGTGATGGAGATTCGACCGATACGCACCAATGCCGACTAACGCGCTGCGCTGTGCGAGGTGTCGCCGCTGTTCGACCAAGCCCTGGAACCGGGCACGCAAGAAGGTGACCGCTTTGATGTGCTGGTGACCCTGATCGAGGCCTATGAGGCCAAGCACTCCGCGGTCGCCGCACCCGACCCCATCGAAGCGATCAAATTCCGCATGGAGCAGCAGGGGCTGACGGCGAAAGACCTCGAACCCATGATCGGACGGCGCAACCGCGTGTACGAGGTGCTGAACCGAAAGCGCCCGCTGACCATGGCCATGGTTCGGCGACTGCATGCGCAGCTCGGTATCCCGGCGGACAGCTTGATCGGAATCTGAGCACGCATGGGGTCGTCCCCTCGCGCGGGGCAACCCTGTTCGGCCGTCATGCCGAACGGTTATGCGACCAGCGGGTTGCGCACCGTCAGGCTTGGAAAGCGGTTGAAGTCGCGGTCGGCCGACCAGAGTTCGCGCACCTGGTGTTCGAGGCAAATGGCGGCGATGCGCGCGTCGTGAACCTGGCCACCGACCACGCGGCCAGCACCCAGCAAGGCTTGCAGTGCCGGCCAATGGTCCGCACCTTCGTGCAGCAGCACCAGTGAAGGCGATGCCATCCAGGCCGACAACTGCGCACAGGCTTGGGCCACTGTGGAAGCCGGTTTGAAGGCACGCGGGTTGGTCACCACGCTGTAGAACTCATGCACGCAAGGCCACGGGATGGCCCAGGCCGCGCCTGCGGTTGCCAGCGCGGCGAGGGCCTGCCGCGCTGGCGCGTGGAAGGTCGATTCGCGGCGGTGCGCGTAGACCAGCAGGTTGGTATCGACCGCAATCACCGGCCGCCGCCTTTGTCGTCGCTGGCGTAGATCAGCGCGCGCTTGTCGTCCCATGCCAGCATTTCGTAAGCAGGTGGTGAGCCAGGCTCACCGACGCAGCAATCGGGCAACTTGAAGGGCTTGGTCTTCGCGCTTCGCTCGGCAACGACTTTGCGCAGGCCTTGCTCTACCAGCGAGCGCAGCGTATCGCCGTCGCGCAGCGCGATTTGGCGAGCCTGATGCAACAGGGGGTCGGCGATCTCGAGGGTGGTCTTCATGGAACTGTGCAGCGTGAAATATGGGTGCCCATATTATGCCTACCATCCACCCTTTTCGCGGATGGCGACCGACGTGGCGACGATTCGGCTGGCACGCAAACACCCGCACGCGCCGGCGAAACACTACGATGCGGTCTGGCCGTCACCGGCCCGCCACCGAGACGCTGATTGAATTCCCCCGAACACCCGAGGGCCGACCCGTTGGCAGCGGCCCACCCGCAGCCGCTGCGCCTGGCCGTGGTCGGCGCCGGGCCGGTGGGCCTGTCGCTGGCGGTGCAGGCTGCGCGTGCGTTGCCGCAGGCGCAGATCAGCCTGTTCGACAGCCGCGCCCTCGATGCCGATGTGTCGGGCGACCCGCGCACGCTGGCGATGTCGCTGGGCAGCGTGCAACTGCTGCAACGTCTGGGCGCCTGGCGCGCTGAGGCTGCACAGCCGATCACCGAGGTGCATGTGTCGCAACAGGTGCCCTCGCTGGTGTCAGACCCGCAAGTGCGCATCCGCGCTTCGGACACCGGCGTGGCGATGCTGGGCGCGGTGCTGTCGTACGGCAGCGTCACGGCCGCCTTGCAGCAGGCCTGGGTGCAGGCCAGCGGCGCCGAGCCGCAGCGGCTGGTCAGCCGTTTCGCCACGCCGGTGCGCTCGTTGAAGGCACTGGACTCGGGCGGTGTCGAGGTCGACGCCGACATTGCCGAGACCTTCGATCTGGCGGTGATCGCCGAAGGCGGTGTCTTTACCGAACAGGCGCGCAAGGCCATCACCCGTGACTACGGCCAGATCGCCTGGGTGGGCCAGGTGACGCTGGACGGCGCCCGCGACGGCGTGGCCTACGAACGCTTCACCCGCCACGGCCCCGCCGCGCTGCTGCCACTGGCGCCGGGCCGCGCCGCGCTGGTGTGGTGTGTGCCCGGTGCCGACGACCCGGTCGCCGCGTTGTCCGACGCGCAACGCTGCTGCGTGTTGAACACGCTGTTCCCGGCAGAGGCGGGGCGCATCACCGGCATCAGTTCACTGAAGCGCTTTCCGCTGGGCTTGAATGCCGAGCGCAGCCTGAGCAACGCTGCGGCCGGCCGCATTGTGCGCATCGGCAATGCCGCGCAGACCCTGCATCCGGTGGCAGGCCAAGGCCTGAACCTCGGTCTGCGCGACGCCCACGTGCTGGTGCGCGCGCTCTCACGTGCTGGCGATGTGGATCAGGCGCTGCGCAGGCTGAATCGCGAGCGGGCACCTGACCGCTGGGCGACGATCGCTGCCACCGATTTCCTCGCCCGCAGCTTCACTTGGCAGTTTCCCGGCGCTGCCACGGCGCGCGGCCTGGGGCTGGCGGCCTTGCAGAACCTGACGCCGCTGAAGTCGGCACTGACGCGGCAGATGATGTACGGGCGGCGCTGAGGCCAGCCTGAACCGGTGGGCGCCGTGCGCCTCAAGCCACCCGCTGCGCATCGAGCTGCGCCCGACCGGCGGCGGCAGCACGCAGGCGTTCGCAGCCCGCCCACACATCGTCGCCGTGGAAGGCGCCGGCTATCAGCGGCAGCAGGCGTTTGCTGTGGGCGCGCAAGATGACCTGCTTGACCGGTGCAATCTGCGACGGATGCATCGAGAAGCTGCGCAGACCCATCGCCAGCAGCACTTCGGTGAACGCGGTGTCGCCGGCCATCTCACCGCACACACTGACGGCCTTGCCGGCCTGGCGGGCCTGGCGGATCACGGTGTCGATCAACTGCAGCACCGCCGGATGCCAGGGGTCGTACAGGTGCGCCACCGACTCGTCACCGCGGTCGATGGCCAGCGTGTACTGAATCAGATCGTTGGTGCCGAGCGACACGAAATCGAACAGCTTGAGCAAGCTGGGCAGCACCAGCGCCGCCGCAGGCACTTCGATCATCGCGCCGACCTGAACGGGGGCAAAAGCTCGCCCGGCATCGGTCAACTGCTGTTTGGCGCGCGCGATGGCTTCCAGCGTTTGCAGGGCTTCGCCGACATGCGCCACCATCGGCACCAGCAGCCTGATCTCGCCGAACGCGCTGGCGCGCAGGATCGCGCGAATTTGCTGGCGAAACATCGCAGGCTCCGACAAGCTCCAGCGGATGGCGCGCAAACCCAACGCCGGGTTCAGCGCGTGCTCGTGGCGCAGTTCGTTGACCGACATGCGCTCAAGCGGCTTGTCGGCGCCGATGTCCACGGTGCGGATCGTCACCGGCAGGCCGTTCAACGCCAGCACGGCGGCACGATACGCTTCGAACTGCTCGTCTTCGCTGGGCAGTGCACCACCGCGGTTCATGAACAGAAATTCGCTGCGGAACAGGCCCACGCCCATGGCCCCGGCGGCCACCACTGCCGAGGCATCTCCAGGGAGCTCGATGTTGGCCAGCATTTCGACGGGCTCGCCGTCCAGCGTCACAGCGGGCGTGTTTCGCAGCCGCGACAGGCGCTGGCGCTCGACATCGCGCTGGCGCTGGCGGAACCGGTACTCCTCGAGCACGATGTCCGAGGGGTTGACGATGATCAGCCCGGCGTCACCGTCGATCACCAACAGGTCGTCTTGGCGGATCACGCGCGAGCCTTCGCGCGTGCCGACCACCGCCGGGATGTCCAGGCTGCGCGCCACGATGGCGGTGTGCGATGTGGTGCCGCCGACATCGGTGACGAAGCCGGTGAACACGCTGCGCTTGAAATGCATCATGTCGGCCGGCGCGATGTCGTTGGCCACCAGCACCAGCGGCTCGTTGGTGGCGCTGGCGGCAACGGGCTCCGGGGTGGCCTCGATCAGCCTGGGCGAGCCCCGCGCCATCGCACGCAACAGGCGCTCGACCACCTGCTCGATGTCGGCCTTGCGTTCGCGCAGATAGTCGTCTTCCATCTCGTCGAACTGGCGCGCCAACACCTCGAATTGCGCCGACAACGCCCACTCGGCGTTGTAGTAACGGCCCTCGATCCACAGCTTGGTGGCCGTGTGCAGGGTCTCGTCGTTGAGCAGCATCAGGTGCACGTCCAGCAACGCCGACAACTCGGCCGGCGCATCGCCGGGCAGGTCTTCTTGCAAGGTGGTGAGTTCAGCGACGACGGCGTCGCGGGCAGCGCGCAGGCGGGCGATTTCAGCGCCCACCTCCGCGGCCGGGATGAAGTAGTGGGCAACATCGATGCGGCTGGACGACACCAGCACGGCACGGCCGATGGCCACCCCGCGCGACACCGGCAATCCAAACAGCTGAAAGCTCATGGCTCATGCTAGCAGCGCACCGCAGCGCAGCGCCCCGGGTTGTCACGGGCCACTGCGGCCGGGCGCTGGCGCCCCTGCGCCTGTCACCTGAGCGTCACCAGGCGTTCACAGGCCAGTCACTCCGGCACCCCAGCATGCAACCATGGATTTTCAAGATGCACTCGCACAACGTGGCCTGTCGTCGATGCCGCTGGCAACGTTTGCGGATGCGGGTGAGGCGACGCGCCGACGAAGGCGCACGGCCGCCACCACAGTGGACAACCCGTGCGGCTTCAGCGTGAGCTGGGCGCGCCACGAAGACGAGGTGCGGGCCGCCCAGCGGCTGCGCTACCAGGTGTTTGTCACCGAGCTGGGCGCACGCCTGACGCTGCCGCGTGGCGCCCCCATCGAACACGACATCGACGTGTTCGACCCCTACTGTGAGCACCTGCTGGTGCGCAGCCTGCCCACCGATGACGACGAACTGGGCGCGGTGATTGGCACCTACCGCGTGCTCACCCCAGCGGCGGCGAAGCGCATCGGCGGGCTGTACAGCGACACCGAGTTCGACTTGACCCGTCTGCGCGCGCTGCGCCCGAAGATGGTCGAACTGGGTCGATCGTGCGTGCACCCGGACTGGCGGCGCGGCGGGGTGATCCTGGCGTTGTGGGGCGCGCTGACCGCGTTCATGCAGCGCAACCGGCTCGACATGATGATCGGCTGCGCCAGCATCGGCATGCACGATGGTGGCCACCTGGCAGCGAGCCTGTGGGAGCAGTTGCGGCACAGCCATCTGGCGCCGGTCGAACGCCAGGTGTCGCCGCGCCTGCCACTGCCCATTGCCGACTTGCAGCGCGACCTGTGCGTCGAGGCCCCCGCGTTGATCCGCGGCTACCTGCGTTGCGGCGCCCAGGTGCTGGGCCCGACGGCCTGGGACCCGGACTTCAACACCGCCGATCTGCCCCTGATGATGCGCATGGAAGACCTGCCGCAACGCTACCGACGACACTTTCTAGGCGCCTGACCCCCGCGGGGAGGTCACTCCCCTTCGC
>JAKFUQ010000050.1 GCA_021732645.1 Rhizobacter sp.
GCGCAGCACCGCGCCGGTAGGCATCGAGCAAGCGATCCAGCGGCGGTTGCCCAGCCTCCATGGCGCCCACCAGGCGCTCGAGTTCAGCGAGCGCTGCCTCGTAGGTTTCTGGCAGAGCCTCTGCCTGCGCTGCGGCCATCGGCGCTGAGGCGGCAGCAGCGTGCGCGGGGTTCGCCGGGGCGGATGAGTTTTTGGCCATGAAGGAAGCGGGTCGCAGCCCATTGTAGTCAGCGGCCTGGGGCGACAGGCCGCCCTAAAATACGCCGAGACCGCGGATCCAGTGGAGCCGCTCGGGCTGCAGCGCCATCGACACGGCCGCTGCGCTGCCACCCTGATCAGGAGAGCTTCCCGGCCATGTCCGAATTGTTTGTCGCGCGCGGCGCGCTGGTGCCCGACGCGAGACACCCTGTGCGATCCCGCGATGCGCACAACGCGCTGCCCCTGGCCGCGTCGGCCTATTTCGACGAAGCGCTGTTCCAGCGTGAGGCGGACACCCTGTTTCGCCACGGCCCGCGCTACCTCGGGCACGAACTGTCGGTGCCGAACCCCGGCGACTACTACACGCTGCCGCAGGAAGGCGATGGCCGCGTGCTGGTGCGCACGCCCCACAGCGTCGAGCTGATCTCCAATGTGTGCCGCCACCGGCAGGCGCTGATCCTGCACGGCCGCGGCAACACCCACAGCCACATCGTGTGTCCGCTGCACCGCTGGACCTATGACCTGCAGGGTCAATTGATCGGCGCACCGCATTTCGCCGAGTCGCCGTGCCTGCACCTGAACAACTACAAGACGCGCAGCTGGAACGGCCTGGTGTTCGAAGACAACGACCGAGACATTGCCGCCGACCTGGCCGCGCTCGGCCCGCGGGACGACCTCGACTTCACCGGCCATGTGCTCGACCGGGTGCATGTGCATGAGTGCGACTACAACTGGAAGACCTTCATCGAGGTCTACCTCGAGGACTACCACGTCGGCCCGTTCCACCCCGGCCTGGGCAACTTCGTGACCACCGACGACCTGCGCTGGGAAATGGGCCGCGACTATTCGGTGCAAACGGTGGGCGTCGCCACCGCCTCGGGCGAGGCGCTGGGCAAGCCCGGCTCCAGCGTCTACAGCCGCTGGCACGACGAGGTCTTGAGGTACCAGCAACAGAACCACGAGGGCCGCCCGCCAAAGCACGGCGCGATCTGGCTGACCTATTACCCCGGCGTGATGGTCGAGTGGTATCCGAACGTGCTGGTGGTGTCGACGTTGTACCCGCGCGGCCCGCGCCACACCACCAACGTGGTCGAGTTCTATTACCCGGAAGAGATTGCTGCGTTCGAGCGCGAGTACATGGACACGCAGCAGGCCGCCTACCTGGAAACCTGCGTCGAGGACGACGAGATCGCGATGCGCATGGACCAGGGCCGCGCGGCGCTGTGGCAGCGTGGCGACCATGAATCGGGCCCCTACCAGAGCCCGATGGAAGACGGCATGGAGCAGTTCCACAGCTGGTACCGAGGCGCGATGGGTGATGCCCTCGCATCGGGCAGCGACGCACCTGCCAGCGGGGCGCAGCGCGCGCTGAATTCGGTGGCCGTCAACGTCTCACCATGAACGGCAAGGCGATGCCGGTTGATTCCGTGTTCACCACGTTGATCAGCGTGCGGGCGTTGCAGGCGCTGATCGCCAGCGGCTCGCCCCCAGTCGTCATCGACGCCAGCTTCGACCTGACCGACGCCGCAGCCGGCGAGCGCGCCTACCTCGGCGCTCATCTGCATGGAGCGCTGTATGTGCACCTGGACCGTGACCTGTGCGGCACGAAGACCGGACACAACGGCCGCCATCCGCTGCCCGATCGTGCCGCGTTCGCCGCCACCGTCGGGCGCTTCGGCATCACACCGACGACGCAGGTCGTCGCCTGCGACCGCCAGGGCGCAATGTTTGCGGCGCGGCTGTGGTGGATGCTGCGCTGGCTGGGCCACGCGCCGGTGGCCGTGCTCGATGGCGGGCTGGCGGCATGGCAGGCGGCGGGTGGTGCCGTCGACAGCGGTGCGGTCCACGCCAAGGCGCAGGCGACTTACCCGATCACCGCCGAACCGTCGCCGCTGGTGCGCACCGTCGACGCGGACACGCTCCAAGGCCAGCTCGGCCGCGTCGCCTTGATCGATGCGCGTGCGCCGGAACGATTTCGCGGCGACGTCGAGCCACTCGACGCGCAGGCCGGGCACATTCCAGGCGCGCACAACCGGTTTTTCAAGGACAACCTCGGCCTGGACGGCCGCTTCAAGCCACCCGACGCGTTGCGTGCCGAACTGCTGCCCTTGATCGGCGCGCACCCGGCCTGCGAGGTGGTACACCAGTGCGGATCGGGCGTCACCGCGTGCCACAACCTGCTGGCCATGGCGGTCGCCGGGTTGGATGGCGCGGCGCTGTATGCCGGTTCGTGGAGCGAATGGTCGGCTGATCCCTTGCGCCCGGTGGCCCGCGGCTGAGTGCCTTGGGCACCTGCCGCGCGCGCACCTGCTGTTGGCGCGGCCTGTCACCGTTATCCCCGACAATGAAAACATGGATTCGATCTTGGATGCGACGCGAGCGTCATTCGACGCCGCGGGTACCCGCTGGCGTGGACTGCTGGCCGCCATCGACATGGGTTCGAACAGCTTTCGCCTCGAACTGGGCCAGCTCGATGGCGCGCGTTACCGCCGCATCGACTACCTGAAGGAAACGGTTCGCCTGGGCGCTGGGCTCGATGAAAACGGCCTGCTGACCGAAGAAGCGATGTCGCGCGGGCTGGCCTGTTTGGCGCGCTTTGCGAACCGGCTGAAGGGGGTGGCCTCGTGGCAAGTGCGCGCCGTGGCCACGCAAACCCTGCGCGAAGCACGCAACCGAAACGCCTTCCTGGCGCGCGCCGAAACCGTGCTGGGTTACCCGATCGAAGTGATTTCCGGCCGCGAAGAAGCGCGGCTGATCTACGCCGGGGTGGCGCGGCTGCAGCCGTCGACGCAACCGCGGCTGGTGATCGACATCGGTGGGCGCTCGACCGAGATGATCCTGGGCCACGGCCGCAAACCCGTGCGTGCCGAGTCGTTCCAGGTCGGCAGCGTCAGTCTGTCGATGAAGTATTTCGGCAACGGCCGCTACACCGAAGCCGCTTTCCGCGCTGCACAGGTGGCCGCCGGTGCCGAACTCGAAGAGGCGCTGCAGCCGTTCGCGCCCGACCACTGGGTCGAGGCGCTGGGCGCCTCGGGCACGGTGGGCGCAGTGTCGCAGCTGCTGCAGGCCAACCGCGTCACCGATGGCCGCATCACGCCCGGCGGCCTGCGCTGGCTGATGGAGCAGTGCATCGTGGCCGGCCGCGTCGAGCGCTTGGCGCTGCCTGGTCTGAAAGAAGACCGGCGCGAGATCATTGCCGGCGGTCTGTCCATCCTGTACACGCTGGCCACGCATTTCGGCATCGATGCGCTGCTGCCCGCGCGCGGCGCGTTGCGCCAGGGCGTGATCTTCGACCTGGATGAGCGGCTCAATGCCAGCCAGCAGCCCCAAGACGGCGAAGACATGCGCGACAGCTCGGTGCGCGAATTGCAACGCCGTTTCCTGGTCGATGAGCCGCAGGCCCTGCGCGTGGCGCAGGTGGCGGGCCAGCTGTACCACCATGTGCAACCCGATGCCAGCCGCGATTCGCAGCGCGAACTGCAGTGGGCCTGTGCCTTGCATGAGATCGGCATGATGGTGTCGCACCACGACCACCATCGCCACAGCGCCTACATGCTGGGCCATGTGGATGCGCCCGGGTTCTCGCAGTCCCAGCAGCGCGGCCTGGCCGAGCTGGTGCTGGCGCAGCGTGGCGGCTTGCGCAAGGTTGAAGCCAGCCTGGCGCAGCCCGATTTCGCCTGGCAGGCGCTGTGTCTGCGCCTGGCCATCATCAAATGCCATGCCCGCGGCACGGTGGACAAGCACGCCATCGCGCTGCGGCGCAGCGGCTCGGCTGCCGAGCTGAGCTGGCAGCCCGGCTGGCTGGAGAATCATCCGCGCACCCATTACCTGCTGACCGAAGAGGCCGCGATCTGGCAGCGCAGCGGGCCGTTGCAACTCGACCTGCCGCGCACGACGGGGTACTGAAGTAGCAACGCATGAGTGCGCCGGATCACCCTCTGGGTGCAGAACGCACGCCGCTGACCTTCGCGCTGCTGCTCTCGCTGCTGATCCATGTGCTGCTGTTGAGCCTGACCTTCAGTGGTCAGGGCTGGGGGCTTCCCGGCCTGGGTTTCCCCTGGCAGGAGCGGCGGGCCGAGGCGCCGGAACTGCGCGTCGAGCTGATGCCGACGCGAGGCGACGCTGGTGCATCGACTGCGATACCCGTTCCGACGCCACTGCCCCCGTCAGCCACGTCACAGCGCAACACCCTTGTGTCGGCGCCAACCGAATCCGGGTCTGGTACATCACCCACGGTTGCGCCGGACGTTGCGACCTCGCCTGAGACTGCGCTGGTGACGGCTGCTCCTTTGCCTGAAGTGCCAGAGGGGATAGCCGAGGTCATGCCAGAGGCGCCTGAACCGGTGGTTGCGCAGACCTTGCCAACGCCAGACGTGGTGGTCGCCGTGGCGCCGGAGGCGGCGCCTGCCGAAGTGGTTCCACCCACCGATGCGTTGCCGAGTGTGGCGCCGCTACCGACCCCGTCGTCGCCAGTGATGGCCACCGAGCGGCCCAGCGAGTCCGAGTGGGTGGTGGCACCCGCACCCGTACCCGCAACCCTACCTGCACCTGCACCTGCACCTGCACCTGCACCTGCACCTGCACCTGCACCTGCACCTGCACCACCGTCGGCGAGCGCACCAGCGACTGCATCGGCACCCACTGCTGCCGCCGCCGTCGCGCCCAGTGCATCAACGCCAGAGCTGGCACCCGTTGCGTCGGGAGGCGCTGCCGAAGTGGCCCGGGAGTCAGCACTTGAACAGGCCACGGCGGATCGTGTGCAGCAGGCGGCGCAGCTGGCCGCGGCACAGATCGAAGGCGCGCGCCAGCTTGCTACGCGTCGGCAGGCCGAGCAGGTCGAGGCCGAGCGGCTGGAAGCCGAGCGCCGGGAGGCCGAGCGAGAGGCCAAGCGAGAGGCCGCGGCCCGTGAGCGCGCGCAACAGATCGAAAATGCACGGCTGGACGCCGAACGAAAGGAGGTCGCGCGGCAAGCGGCGGCGCGGCAGGAAGCAGAGCGGGCCGAGACCGCGCGCCTGGAAGCGGCTCGCCAGGAAGCTGAACGATTGCAGCTCGCACGGCAGGAGGCCGCTGGCCAGGGGGCCAGCCGCCAAGAGGCCGCTCGACTCGCGTCGGTGCAGCAAGCTGCGGCCCGGGCCGAGGCGGCAGCGGACGACGCCCGCCGCGAAGCCGCGCGGCAGGCGATGGGGCGGCAGCTCGATGAAGATGCCGCAAGGCGCGAAGCCGCCTCAGTGGCGGCCAACCTGGCGCCCAGGCTGCAGCCCTCATCGAGCGGTGCGCGTCGAGGCCGCTTGTTCGGGCGCACCGACCCGAATGCCGACCTCATTCTTTACGCAGAAGCCTGGGCCCGCAAGATCGAGCTGAACATGACGGTCGAGCGCATCCGCGACCTCGCGAAGCGGCCGCACAGCAACCCCCTCGTCACGGTGGCCATCCGCAGCGACGGCTCGGTGGAATCGGTGACCTTCGTGCTGTCCAGCGGCGTGACGGAGATCGATGACGCGATCCGGCGCATCGTGGAAAGCCTGCTGCCTTACCCGGCGTTTTCGCCAGGCCTGGCGCGCGAATACGACGTGATCGAGATTCGTCGTTCGTGGGTCATCGACACGGCCATCCGCTTGTACTGATCGGGCAGCAGGGCAGCGCTGAAGCTCAGTCGCCACGCTGCTGGGTCAACCACGATCTCGGCGACAGGCCGACCCGCTGCGCAAACACACGCGAGAGGGCCGATGCATTGCGGTAGCCCAGATCATCGGCAATCGCCTTGACCGACCGCCCGTCACGAAGTTGCGAAAGGGCGATCGCCAGCCGCCACCGCACCAGGTAGTCGGCGGGTGTCTCGCCGATCACGCTTCTGAACCTGGCGGCAAACGCACTGCGTGACATCGCCGCCTGCTGAGCCATGCGCTCCAGACTCCAGCTTTCGCCGGGATTCTCGTGGAGAGAAACCAGCACGCGAGCCAGACGGGGATCGGCCAGTCCTGTCAGCAGACCGGCCGGCAACTCGGCTTCGTCTGAATGATCGAGCAGCCACCGTAGCAACTGCAACAGCACCACATCGAACAGGCGATTGGCCAGCAAACGATGACCGCAGCGTACCTGTTCAGTCTCAGAAAAAAGCAATGCCAAGGACTGTGTCAGACCGTCGACGCGGCGAAGCGGCAGCAGCACCAGCGCAGGCAGCGCACGGGTCAGTGGGTGATCGCTGCCGCCGTCGAAATCGAGTGAGGCGCAGACAAAGTCCGAGCCGTCGGTCGGCGCGTTGTGGAAGTCGTGCGCCAGCGGTCGTGGATAGAAAAGCAGGCTGGGTTCGTCGACCTTGACGCGTCGTGCCAGCCCCGATCTGGCACGGTGCGTGACGACCATTTCCCCCCGTCGCAGCACATGCAAAAACCCCCGGCCGGGTTGGGCGGCGAAGTGCGTCGTGCCGCACAAGACACCGGCGTAAAAGAGATGCGCACGAACGCGGAAACGCTCGAGCAGGGAGGACAGGCGATCGATCTGCGACATGGCGGGAACGCTGGACGAATAGGTATGTATGTAAGACAAAATATACCTAATAGTACGACATCGTGCCGGACACTGGGGGTGTGCAATCCCGCACCGCACGAACGAACGTCCACTGCAACTGAGGAGTCAACATGACCCGCATTCCACTTGTAGAAGCCCACTCCGCCGCCGCCAGCAGCCAGCGGCTGCTCGATACGATCCACACCGCCTTCGGTGCCACGCCGAACATGTTCCGCGCGGTGGCCCACTCGCCCGCCGCTTTGGCGAGCATGTGGGGATCGTTCGCCGCGCTCGGCGCGGGCGTCATCCCTGCCGCGCTGGGCGAGCAGATTGCAGTGGCGGTGGCCGACCGCAATGCCTGCTACTATTGCTTGGCGGCGCACACCGCACTGGGTCGCAAGGCCGGCGTCAGCGCCGGCGACCTGAGCGCCGCGCAAGGCGGCGAGTCGTCCGATCCGAAGACCGCCGCCGCGCTGCGTTTTACGCTGAAGCTCGTCGATGACAGAGGCCGAATCAGCGATGCCGACCTGAGCGAATTGCGCAGCGCCGGCTTCGATGACGAGCAGATCGTCGAGATCCTCGCGCACGTGGCCTTGAATCTGTTCACCAACTATGTGAATGTCGCATTCGCGGTGCCGGTGGACTTCCCGCTGGTGAAGCAACGCCATCACGGCTGATGCGCGATGGTGGGGTTCAGGCGGGCAGCCTTGGGCACGGGGTCTTCGGCCAAAGGACGCCGCGCCGCGCCCCGGCGTCCGTTCGCCGCCGCACTGACGGCCGCGGTGCGACAGGACCGCCGTTCAGGGCACCACCGTCAGGAACAGGAAGGCCGCAAACAGCACCAGGTGCACCGCGCCCTGCATCACCGTGGCGCGGCCGCTGCCCAAGGTCAGCGTGCCCACGATCAAGGTCAGCATCAGCAACACGATGTCGATCGGGCGCAGGCCCAGCACCAGCGGGAACGGGAACCACGGCGACAGCGCCGCGACCACTGGGATCGTCAGCCCGATGCTCGCCAGCCCCGAGCCCAGCGCCAGATTCAGGC
>JAKFUQ010000072.1 GCA_021732645.1 Rhizobacter sp.
CAGTTGCCCCAGGCCCTCCCACCCTGAATCGAAAACGACCACGCTATGCACCCGTTTTTCAAACTCGTGGTGGATCGGCCTGCGGCGCTCACTGACCATGTCGAAGCTTATGCGTCGCTCGCGACGCTGGAGCTGTCGGCTGCCGTCACCCAGCTTCGGCGACGGGCCTTAAAGACGGCAGTTTCCGTGGTGGGTGCGTCGGTCGCGGTGCTCTTCGGTGGTGTGTCGGCGATGCTGTGGGCGGTGACGCCTGCAGCCGACCTGCATGCGCCGTGGGTGCTGTGGCTGACGCCTCTGCTACCTGCCGCCTTGGCGGTCGGCTGCTGGTGGTCCGCCAACGCGGCCGACCCGTTGCCTGCTTTTTCGGCGTTGCGCGGTCAGGTGCGCGAAGACATGGCGATGCTGCGTGAGGTCGGTGCGTGAGCACTGCTCCCCTTCCCGCTACGCCTGTCGGCTACCGCGTCGTTGTCGCGCCGGACACTTCGCTGGCAACAGTGCTCGGTGCGACCGAACGCCTCAAACAGTCCAGACGTCTGCTGTGTGCACACATGCAAGCACTTAACGCAGCTGCCAGCGAAGCGCAGGAGAATGAACGCCGCCAACCCAGCGCATGGTATTCCGCGCTCAAGGCTGTGCCCGGGCTCGGCCCCCTGATCGACACGGTGTCGTCTTGGTGGGCAAAGCACCCCTTGCGCGTCGTCGCCGATCTGTTTGCGAGTTCGACTGCGTCGGCAGCGAAGCCGATGACCCAGACACGGCCGTGGACGATGCTGCTGCTGGCCGTGGCCGTTGGCGGCTTGCTGGTGTGGGCACGGCCGTGGCGATTTGCCTTGCTTCGTCGTGCGGTCTATGCCGGTGTCCTGCCGCAGCTGGTTTCCAGTTTGATGTCGCGGCTGCCGATCAACGGCTGGCTCGACATCGTCAATTCGCTGCTGCGGCGTCCTGGAGCGGCAGCGACTGCCAGCCCGACGGCATCAGCCCCCACGACTTCCGACACGACCCGATCAGAACGTCCTGCGCAGCCCCAGCCCACCGCGGTCGACACCTCGACAACCCACACCTCGCTGCATTGAACGTCTTCGGTTCAGCACTTCGTTTTCACCATCCCACCACCAGGAGTAATTCCATGACCACCCGCAACGCCATTGCCGCCCTCGCCGCATCCATCGCACTCATGACCATGACCGGCTGCGCTGTCACCCGCGACCAATCAACCGTCGGCGCCTACATCGACGACACCGCAATCACCACCTCGGTCAAAGCCCGGTTCGTCGACAACAAGGATGTCGATGCGTCCGCCATCAGCGTTGAAACGCTCAACGGCACGGTGCTGTTGTCTGGCTTTGCCAAGAGCAGTACCGAAAAGTCTCGGGCCGAAGCCATCGCTCGCGCCGTCGATGGCGTGAAGGCGGTGAAGAACGAGATTGCACTGCGCGGTTGATCCGCCCACGACAAAAAGCCCGCTTGCGCGGGCTTTTCTCATTCAGCGACAGCGCTGACGCTCAGCGCGTGAACCCACCCGAGCGTGGTCGTGCCTTGAACGGCGCTTTGCTCGGCGCTGCACCGCCGTCGACCGGACGCCTTGCTGGTGCGCGATCAAACGGGCCCGCGGAACGCGGCGCAAAGTTGTCATCACGACGAGGAGCGAACCCACCTTCGTCACGCCGTGGCGCGAACGCAGGCTTGCCGAAGCGGCTGTTCGATGGCGCCCCCGAGCGGAAGCCGTTGCCGCCACCGGGACGGCGTTCGGTGTCCATCCCCGCACGCGGTGCATACATGCGCGGCTCGGGGCTCTTCGGCTCCAGACCAACGATGGTGCTGACCGGGATGTTCTGCGTGGTGAACTGCTGGATGCGGCGGATCATGCCGGTGTCCATGCGTTCGCCCAGCGTGATCGCCAGGCCGTTCTTGCCAGCGCGGCCGGTGCGGCCGATGCGGTGAACATAGTCCTCGGCCTTCATCGGCAGGCCGTAGTTGATGACGTGGCTGATGCTCGGCACGTCGATGCCGCGCGCGGCCACGTCAGTGGCCACCAGCACCTTCAACTGCTGCGTGCGCAGGCCTTGCAGCACGCGGTTGCGACGGCCCTGCGGCATGCCGCCGTGCAGCGACGCGACCGCATGGCCCATGTCGGCCAGCCGGTCGGCCAGCCAGTCGGCGTCACGCTGTGTGCTGGTGAACACCAGCGCCTGCTCCATCGCACGCTCGGTCAGGATGTGATCGAGCAGCGCGTTCTTGTGGTGGTGGTTGTCGGCCCAGTGCAGGCGCTGCTCGATGTTCTCGTGCGTGTCGGTGTGCGAGGCCACATCGATCCGCTGCGGATCGCGCAACAGGTTCTGTGCGAGGCGGCCCACATGACCTGCGAAGGTGGCGCTGAACATCAGCGTTTGTCGCGTCGCAGGCACGTGGTCGGCGATGGTGTTGATGTCGTCGATGAACCCCATGTCCAGCATGCGGTCGGCTTCGTCGAGCACCAGGATGTCGACGTTTTCCAGCACCGCCTTGCCAGTCTGCAAGTGATCCAGCAGGCGGCCCGGCGTGGAAATGAGGATGTCCAGCGGACCGCGCAGCGACTTGATCTGCGCCGGATACGGCACACCACCGACGACAGTGGCCACGCGCAGGCCCTGCACATGGCGGCCGTAGGTCGACGCGGCCTTGGCGACCTGCATCGCCAGTTCGCGTGTTGGCGTCAGCACCAGGATGCGCGGACCGTAGACGGTGTTGCGATCGCGCTTTTGCGTGGTGTCGGCACGCGAGGCGATGATGCGCTCGAGCGCGGGCAGGATGAACGATGCGGTCTTGCCGCTGCCAGTGCTTGAGGAGACCATCAGATCCTTGCCGGCCAGGGCGAGGGGAATGGCCTGCATCTGAACTTCAGTGGCGGTGTCGTAGCGGGCGTCGGCCACGGCTTTGGTCAGGGCTTCATGGAGGCCCAGGTTGGCGAATGTCATGTCGTACTTTCAAATGCGGTGCCGACGCCGCGCATTCGCGCGGCGCCTTAACGACATTGCGCATGCGCGCAATGCTGTCAGGCACCTGTCGGTTCTAGGAACCGACGAGGTCAGGTCGCTGGGAGACGAGTTCGCTGAGAGAACGGTGTAGCGGAACAGTCAAGCGACGGCATCGCCGCCGACCGTTGCCTGCAAGAACCGTCGGGAGACGGCACCGGCTCAAAGCGCTATCGAGACCTGCCGCACTGAACAACGTGGGCTGACTCAAAGGGGGTCAGAGGGGACGAACGAACATCGATCACAACAACTGCGCCGGTGTTTTGGCGAGGGAACGTCGATGCGAGCGAAGTCCTAGAGTTTACCCTGAATCCTGGCGCTTGGGCGATCCGCGACGGAGCACTGTGCAGTGCATGCAGCGAGGCGTGCGCCCGAAAGCACCTTGCAACATCGATTTCAATACCGTCATACGATAAGATCATCGATATGAACACCGTTACCGTATCGCCCAAATTTCAGGTTGTGATCCCTCTTGATGTGCGTCGGCGCATGAAGCTGGAGCCCGGCGCAAAGCTGATGGTGGTCGAGTTCAACGGCGGCTTGCGTCTGGTGCCCTTGAAGCCACCGTCTGCATTGCGCGGCATTGCGCGGGGCATCAGCGCAAGCCTCGACAGCGAGCCGGACCGCGTGCTGTGAAGCCGCTGGTGGTGAAGGCGCGGTCATCGCGTCGCTCATCGTCTCGCGTCATCGCTGGCAAACCCATCGTTCTCGATTCATCTTGCTGGATCGAATACTTTGCGGACACCGACCGCGCCGATTTGTTTGCATCGGCCATCGAATCTCCTGAACTGCTGATCGTGCCGGTCCTGACGGTCTATGAGGTCATCAAGAAACTGTCGCGTGATGCGGGCGATGAGGTGGCGACTGCAGCGCTGTCGTTGATGCAACGTGGACGTGTGGTGCCCATAGACCTGAACGTTGCACTGGAGGCGACGGTCAACGGTCTGCCGATGGCCGACAGCTTGATTTACGCAACGACCTTGCATCACAGCGCGTTGCTGTGGACGCAGGACGCTCATTTCGAGGGCTTGCCGAGCGTGAACTACTTTCGCAGGCCATAGGGCCGCAAGGTTGGCGGTATGCTGGACGTCCGCTTTTCAGACACTCATGGCTGGCATCCACATCACCGACATCGAAGCCGCCATCAACTGGTGGCGCGAGCGACAACCGTCGCCCGACGGCATCACCGCCTGCCGCGAGGTGCGAGCGCTGGCCGAGGTGTATGCGCTGATGGTGTACTACCGCGAGCACGAGTGCGACGACATCAGCATGCCGACCCCGGCACACGATGCGTGGCTCGCGTGGTATGCCACCACGCCCGACGCACCATGCATTGCGATTTGCTCCACCAGCCAGGGCGACACGGTTTGCAAAGGCTGCGGGCGCACCTTCGACGAGGTGCAGAACTGGACGGTGATGTCACCGGCCGAGAAGCGCGTGACTTGGCGGCGCATCACGATGGACGGCACCGCCTGGCGCTTCAACCGCTATGCCGAGCGCTCCCACGAGTTGCCGCCAGACTACCCCCCACCTTGAATCGCAAGATTCGGGGCGCACACGGACAAGTAGCGGTCTAGATTTGCCGCCACGGACTGAGCCCACCGGACCGCAGGACTGACCGATGCACCCTGATGACAGCCCGCGACCCTGCCTGCCGCACGCCGCCCTGGTGGCCGAGCTGTGCCGCCGCATCGACCGCGCGAAGCAGCCGCCAAGGCCCGCCAACCTGGCCGCGCAGGCCCTCTTCGACGCTGGCCATGCCGCCAGCACAGCCGCACCTACGAGGAATCGCCGCAGGTGCTGGGCATGACGCCCTCGGCTTACCGCGCGGGCGGTGCCGCCACTGAGATCCGCTTTGCGATCGGCCAGAGTTCACTGGGCGCGATCCTGGTCGCGCAAAGCACGCGCGGCGTCTGCGCGATCCTGCTCGGCGACGACCCCGAGGTGTTGCTGCGCGATCTGCAAGACCGGTTCCCGAAGGCCAATCTGATCGGCGGCGACGCCGGCTTCGAGCAGTCGGTGGCGTGCGTTGTCGGCTTCATCGAGGCACCGCGCATCGGCCTGTCGCTGCCGCTGGACCTGCGTGGCACCGCCTTCCAGCAGCGGGTGTGGCAGGCACTGTGCGGCATTCCGGTGGGCCATACCGCGAGCTACAGCGACATCGCCGAACGCATCGGCACGCCGACCTCGGTGCGTGCCGTCGCACGCGAGGCCGGCTCCATCACGACACCATGACCACAATGCGCCCCAGCGCCGGGGGCGATATCGCGCTGTTCGATGACATCGAGGAGGCGCCGTACGTCGAACCGCTGGCGCCTGGCGCCATCGTCTGGCGAGGTGGCGCGCGGGCATTCGATCGGGCCTTGCTCGCGGCCGTGGCCGACGTCACCGCGCAAGCCCCATGGCGACACCTGATCACGCCGGGCGGTTTTCGCATGTCGGTGGCCATGACCAGCTGCGGCGACGCCGGCTGGGTCAGCGACCGCCGCGGCTACCGCTACGACCCGATCGATCCCGACAGCGGCAGGCCGTGGCCAGCGATGCCGGGCGTGTTCTGCGAACTGGCCGCGGCGGCCGCCACGCAAGCCGGTTTCGACAGCTTCGTGCCCGACGTCTGCCTGATCAACCGCTATGTGCCCGGCGCCCGGTTGACACTGCACCAGGACCGCGATGAACGCGATGGGAAGGCACCGATCGTCTCTGTGTCGCTCGGACTGCCCGCGGTGTTCCAGTTTGGCGGCCCGAAGCGCAGCGATCCGACGCGGCGCATTCCGCTCGTGCACGGCGATGTCGCGGTCTGGGGCGGCCCGGCGCGCTTCTTCCACCACGGCGTGCTGCCGCTGAAGCCCGGCTGTCACCCGCTGACCGGCGAGCAGCGGATCAATCTGACCTTCCGCCGAGCCCGCTGAGCAACCGCCTCGCGTTCAGCCGAACAGTTCGGCGTAGCTGACGCTGGCCGTGCCGAACTTGCCGACAACGATGCCACCCGCGCGGTTGGCATGCGGCATCGCGTCGCGTGCGTCCAGGCCGGCCGCCAGCAACACGGCCATCGTCGCGATCACCGTGTCGCCGGCACCGGTCACGTCGAACACCTCGCGCGTCTGCGCTGGCTGGTGCACGGCGCCGCGGTCGTCGAACAGGCTCATGCCGTCTTCCGAGCGGGTCAGCAGCAGCGAGCCCACGCGCAGCTGGGCTCGCAGTGCTTGCGCCCGCTCGGCCAGTTGCGCCTCACTGTTCCAGGCACCGACCACCTGCGCCAGTTCACCGCGGTTCGGGGTGATCACCGTGGCGCCGGCATAGCGCGCGTAGTCACTGCCCTTCGGGTCGACCAGCACCGGCTTGCCCGCCGCGCGCGCCGTCTCGATCATCCGCACGATGTGCGTCAGCCCGCCCTTGCCGTAGTCAGAGAACAGCACCGCGTCGTGGTGAGGCAACTCGCGCTCGAAGGCGTCGAGCGCCTGGGTCAGCACCTCGTGGTCGGGCTCGTTCTCGAAATCGATGCGCAGCAGTTGCTGCGAACGCCCGATGACCCGCAGCTTGACGATGGTGCGCAGCGCCGCATCCTCACCGAGGCAGGTCTCGATGCCCTGCTGTTCGAGCAGCGCGCGCAAGCGGGCCGCGGCCTCGTCACGGCCGACCACCGTCAGTAGCGTGACCCGCGCACCCAGCGTCTTCACGTTCAGCGCCACATTGGCCGCGCCGCCCAGTCGCTCTTCCTCGCGCGAGACACGCACCACCGGCACGGGAGCCTCGGGCGAGATGCGGTCGACCGCGCCGTGCCAGTAGCGATCGAGCATCACGTCGCCGACGACCAGCACGCGGCACTGTGCAAGGGCTGCTTGCGTGGGGATCACAGGACGGTTCATGGTGGACGCGGGCGTTGGTCAGGCACGGGTTATATCAACTGCGGCCGCCTTCCCACTTCATGGGGAGGCCTCTGGAGGCACCGTTTCACCCCTCGTCCAGAGCGAAACGCATCGGTCGCCCCCGCCCGAGGGCCCTCCCGCAGGGGACATTCAAACGCCGCGCCTCTCTTCAGAATTCCCAACAGGTCGAGCCCACATGGGATCGACCGGTCACCCTCAACATTCACCCACTGGAGAACCACCATGATCCGCACCCTGATCGCTTTGCTGATGGCCACCGTCGCCTTCGCCTCCCAAGCCGCCGTCGAACTCAACAAGGCCTCGCAAGCCGAACTCGAAACCGTCAAGGGCATCGGCCCGAGCATGTCGACCAAGATCGTCGGCGAGCGCAAGAACGGCGCGTTCAAAGACTGGTCTGATGTCGTCGTGCGCGTCAAGGGCGTCGGCCCCGGCAACGCCTCGAAGTTCTCGGCCGACGGACTGACCGTCAACGGCGCCGAGTTCAAGCCCGAACTGGTGGCATCAAGCAAGCCCGCCGCACGAACCGGCAAGAAGGAAGCTGCACCGAAGAAGTGAGAGCCATGCGCCCACACCGAGCCCCGCCACGGCGGGGCTTTTTGCTGCCGAGGAAGAGCGCATCAAAGGTAATGGGCCCACAACTGGTTAGCAGGCTGTTGAATTTCGCCGCACCGAGTTGACTGATGTCCTCGACACGAGCTGATTTGCGTCGTCTCGATCACGATCCAAACGCTCGCCATCGAGGTCTTGGCCCTTGGGCACCGGGTGTTGTCCACCCAGCCATCGCATTT
>JAKFUQ010000109.1 GCA_021732645.1 Rhizobacter sp.
GGACGAAGGGACTGGTTGCGAGCGCCGACGGCAGCAAGCTGTACGTGGCGGTGGGCTCGAACAGCAACGTCGCCGAGCGCGGCATGGAGGCCGAGACCGGGCGGGCCGCGATCTGGGAGGTGAACGCCGACGACGGCACGCACCGCGTGTACGCCACCGGCCTGCGCAACCCGGTCGGCATGGCCTGGGCACCGGTGGCCGATGCGGGCGGCTCGGTGCTGTGGACGGTGGTGAACGAGCGCGACGAGCTGGGCAGCGACCTCGTGCCCGACTACCTGACCTCGGTGCGCGACGGTGCGTTCTACGGCTGGCCGTACAGCTACTACGGTCAGAACGTCGATGAGCGTGTGCAGCCACCGAAGCCCGAAATGGTCGCCCGTGCGGTCTCGCCCGACTACGCGCTCGGCCCGCACACCGCGTCGCTCGGGCTGGCGTCGTCGGTCGGAGCCACTTTGCCTGCGCCTTTCAACCACGGCATGTTTGTCGGCCAGCACGGATCGTGGAACCGCACGCCGCCCAGCGGCTACAAAGTCGTCTTCGTGCCCTTTGAGGGCGGCAAGCCGTCGGGTGCCGCGCCGGTCGATGTGCTGACTGGTTTTCTCAGCGCCGATGGCGATGCTTATGGTCGACCGGTCGGCGTGGCGGTCGACACCCGCGGTGCGCTGCTGGTCGCCGACGATGTCGGCAATGTGGTCTGGCGTGTGAGTACGAAGCCATGAGCAAGTACATCGCGGCGTACGCCGCCACGGCCTTTGTGATGGTCGCCATTGATCTGCTGTGGCTGGGCTTCATTGCGAAGCCGCTGTACCAGCAGGGCATCGGGCACCTCATGGCCGACAAGCCCAATCTGCTCGCCGCTGCTGTGTTTTACGGGCTGTTTCCGCTGGGGCTGATGCTGTTCGCGGTGGTGCCACAGGCCGCAGAGGCCGCGTGGTTGAAGACAGCGGTGGCGGCGGCGCTGTTCGGATTTTTCACCTACGCCACCTACGACCTGACCAACCTCGCGACCTTGAAGGGCTGGCCGGTCGGCCTGGCGCTGATCGACATGGCCTGGGGCTCGGCGGTCAGTGCGGTCGCGGCGCTGGCCGGCCGCGCCGCGTGGCAGGCGGTGGCCTGACCTCACAGCGGGCTGCGCACGTAGGACATCTACTACCGCACCAACCGATGCGCGCCGGTTTTCGCCACGCGCTTGGGCACGCAAAGTCGAGTCTTCACAACATCGTGAAGACAGACAAGGCTCACCATGAACCACACCCACACCCTCAAGGCATCCATCGTCATTGCCGCGCTGTTTGCGCTGCCTCTCGCTCACGCTGCCACCATGACCCAAGCCGACTACAAGGCCAGCGAAAGCCGCATCAAGTCCGAGTACAAGGCCGACAAGATCGCCTGCGGCTCGCTGGCTGGCAATGCCAAGGACATCTGCAAGGAAGAAGCCGAAGGCAAGGAGGAGATCGCCCTGGCCGAACTGGAATACCGCCACACCGGCAAGGCCGAGGACCACAACAACCTCATGAAGGTCAAGGCCGAAGCGGCTTATGAAGTGGCGGAAGAGAAATGCGACGACCTGGCAGGCAACGCCAAGGATGTGTGTGTGACGCAAGCCAAGGCCGTCGAGACCAAGGCGCTGGCCGATGCGAAGCTCGACAAGAAAGTCAGTGCCGCCATGACCGAATCCGCCGATGACAAACGCGACGCGAACTACAAAGTGGCCGCCGAAAAGTGCGATGCATTGGCGGGCGACGCGAAGGCCAATTGCATGTCAGCGGCCAAGATGAGGTTCGGCAAGAGCTGAACGCGCCGGGCTCGCTGCACCTGGGTGCAGCAACGACCACGAGCACCCGCTTCGGCGGGTGCACTTTCGTCTGGCGCTGTACTGGTCTGCGACCGGTAATATCTCTTCCATCGATTCAATCAGGAGTGCGCAGCATGGCCATGGATGTGGTGGATTTCGAGATCAAGGGTTCCGAAATGCAGTTCGTCGAAGTCGAACTCGACCCGGGTGAGGCGGCGGTTGGCGAGGCGGGCAGCATGATGTTCATGGACGCCGGCATCGCGATGGACACGGTGTTCGGCGATGCCTCGGCCCCCACCGGCGGGCTGTTCAACAAGTTGCTCGGCGCGGGCAAGCGGCTGGTGACAGGTGAATCGCTGTTCACCACGGTCTACACCAACCAGGGCAGCAGCAAGCTGCGCATTGCTTTTGCGGCGCCGTACCCCGGCAAGATCCTGCCGATGGATTTGCGCCAGCTCGGCGGCATGCTGATCTGCCAGAAGGACGCTTTCCTGTGCGCCGCCAAGGGCGTGTCGCTCGGCATCTATTTCCAGCAAAAGATGTCGGTCGGTTTCTTCGGCGGCGAAGGCTTAATCATGCAAAAGCTCGAAGGCGACGGGCTGGCATTCGTGCATGCGGGTGGCACGGTGTTGAGGCGTCAGCTGCATCCGGGGCAAACCTTGCTGATCGACACCGGCTGCGTGGTTGCGTTCACGCCGGACATCAAGTTCGAGATCCAGTACGTTGGCAAGGTCAAGACGGCGCTGTTCGGTGGCGAGGGTTTGTTTTTCGCCAAGGTCACCGGGCCGGGCACCGTGTGGCTGCAAAGCCTGCCGTTCTCACGACTGGCCTCGCGCGTGTTTGCAGCGGCGCCGCAGCGCGGCGGCTCGCGCGAAGAAGGTTCGGTGCTCGGCGGGGTGCTGGGCGGCGGCCTGCTCGGGGGCACGATCTTCGGCGGCGACGATGAATAGCGGTGTGCGAGGGCGAGCGTCAGCGGTGACAGTGCGCTGACGTATCCTGCAGCCCATGAAACTGCTGATCGATTCGTTCTGGCGCGCTGCCGCTTACTGCTTGCATCCGCGCGTGATCGTGCTGTCGCTGTTGCCGCTGGTGCTGATGGCGGCGGTGGCGTTCGGTCTGGGCTATTTCCTGTGGGAACCCACTCTCGCGTGGGTGCGCGCAGGGATGGAGTCGCAAGTCTGGCTGACCTCGGTGTTGGGGTGGTTGGATGGCATGGGCATGGGTGGTCTGCGGGCCCTGTTGGCGCCGTTGGTGATCGTGTTGCTGGCGATGCCGTTGATCGTCATCGTCTCGTTGCTGGTGGTGGCGGTGTTGATGACACCATCGATGTTGAACTTGGTTGCCGAACGCCGCTTCCCGGCGCTCGAACGACGACATGGCGGCTCGACCGCTGTCGGTGTGTTCGCCTCACTGGGCGCGACGCTGGTGGCGTTGATCGCCTTGGTTCTTTCGATCCCGCTGTGGTTTGTGCCGCCGCTGGTGCTGATCTTGCCGCCGCTGATCTGGGGCTGGCTGACCTACAAGGTGATGACCTACGACGTGTTGGCCGAGCACGCCACCCGGCAGGAGCGGCGCGACATCATCAAGCGCCATCGCAACGCCTTGCTCGGCATGGGTGTGCTGACCGGCTACCTGGGCGCCGCGCCGTCGCTGCTGTGGGCATCAGGCGTGCTGTTTCTCACCCTCGCGCCGGTGCTGGTGCCGGTCGCGATCTGGATCTACACGCTGGTGTTTGCCTTCTCGGCGCTGTGGTTTTCCCACTATGCGCTGCAGGCCTTGCAAAACCTGCGGGGCGAGCGCGACGAGACGATGGGGCCGCCTGCCGCAGCACCGCAGCCGGCGGTCATCGGCGCTGCGGCGTCGGCAGGCCTGTTGCCACTGCCACCGAACTGAACACCCTGCGCAAGGCGCAACGCGATGGCATTCGGCCTGTTGATCATCGGCGACGAAATCCTCTCGGGCAAGCGGGCCGACCAGCACGTGCCCAAGGTGATCGCGCTGCTGGCCGCGCGCGGCCTGTCACTGAGCTGGGTGCGCCTCGTTGGCGATGATCCACAGCGCATCACGGCCGATCTCAAGGATGCATTTGCCAGCGGTGACATTGTGTTTTCCTGTGGCGGCATCGGCGCGACGCCCGATGACCACACCCGACAATGCGCCGCGCAGGCCCTGAATGTGCCGCTGGCGCTGCATCCCGTTGCCCGCGACCTGATCATCGAGCGCATGCGTGATGTCGCGGCCGAAAAGGGCGTGCTGTTCGACCCCGAACGTGCCGACAACCTGCATCGGTTGAACATGGCGATGTTCCCCCAAGGCGCCAGCATCATTCCGAATCCGTACAACAAGATCGCTGGTTTCTTTGTTCGCTCGCCTGCGTCGTCGCCAGGGTCGGCCACGGGTGCCGTGTATTTCGTGCCGGGCTTTCCGGTCATGGCCTGGCCGATGATCGAATGGGTGCTGGACCACCACTGCGCGCACTTGCACCGCGAGTGCGGTCAGCGTGAACAGTCGGTCATCGTCATGGGCACGATGGAGGCCACTCTCACGCCGCTGATGGAACTCGTCGAGGCCCATCACCCCGGGGTGAAGGTGTTCAGCCTGCCCAGTGTTGACCACCCGCAATGGGGCGCGCACATCGAGTTGGGGGTCAAGGGTGACGCCGTGGCGGTGGCATCGGCGTACACCACGCTGATCCAGGGCCTGCGCGACCAAGGCTCCCCGTTGGGCCCTGAATTGGTGCGTTGAATCGGATTGCCATGCACCATAATCGCTCCGCTCAGGGCGCCGCGTGCATGAGCGGTCGCTGGGCATGTTTTCTGCTAAGTTTCCGGGCACATTTTTGAGGCGGCTTTCAGCCGTCGCAGCAATGTTCGAACCCTCCCCAAAACACCCAAACAGTATCCCGCTAGGAGATTCCTGATGGCCAAGACAGTCGCCGACGTGATGAAGATGGTGAAAGAGAACGAAGTCAAGTTTGTCGACTTCCGCTTCACCGACACCCGCGGCAAAGAGCAGCACGTCACCGTGCCCGTGTCCCATTTCGACGAAGACAAGTTTGTATCGGGCCATGCGTTCGACGGCTCGTCGATCGCCGGTTGGAAGGGCATCGAAGCCTCGGACATGCAACTGATGCCCGACGCCAACACCGCGAACATCGACCCGTTCTTTGAAGAGTCGACGATGATCCTGACCTGCGACGTGATCGACCCCTCTGACGGCAAGCCGTACGAGCGCGATCCCCGCTCGCTGGCCAAGCGCGCCGAGGCCTACATGAAAGCCTCCGGGCTGGGCGACACCGCCTACTTCGGCCCCGAGCCTGAATTCTTTGTCTTCGACAGCGTCCGCTGGGGTAACGACATGTCGGGCTGCTTCTCGAAGATCGACTCCGAAGAAGCCGCCTGGAACACTGGCCGCGAATACGAGCACGGCAACACCGGCCATCGGCCTGCGGTCAAGGGGGGCTATTTCCCCGTGCCGCCGGTCGACAGCTTCCAGGACATGCGCTCGGAAATGTGCCTGGTGTTGGAAGGCCTGGGCGTGCCAGTCGAGGTGCATCACCACGAAGTGGCCAATGCCGGTCAAATGGAGCTCGGCACCAAGTTCAGCACCTTGATCCAGCGCGCCGACTGGCTCCAGCTGCAGAAGTACGTGATCCAGAACGTCGCCCACAGCTATGGCAAGACCGCGACCTTCATGCCCAAGCCCATCGTCGGTGACAACGGATCCGGTTGCCACGTCCACCAGTCGGTGTGGAAAGACGGCAAGAACCTATTTGCCGGCGACGGCTATGCGGGCCTGAGCGAGTTCGCCCTGTACTACATCGGCGGCATCATCAAGCACGCCCGTGCATTGAACGCGATCACCAACCCAGGCACCAACAGCTACAAGCGGCTGGTGCCGGGCTTCGAAGCGCCGGTGAAACTGGCCTACTCCGCGAAGAACCGCTCGGCATCGATCCGCATTCCCTATGTGGCGAACCCGAAAGGCCGTCGCGTCGAGGCGCGCTTCCCCGATCCGCTGATGAACCCGTACCTCGGTTTTGCCGCGCTGCTGATGGCGGGCCTCGACGGTGTCGAGAACAAGATCCACCCGGGCGAAGCCGCCACGAAGGACCTGTACCACCTGCCGCCGGAAGAAGACAAACTGGTCCCCACCGTGTGCCACAGCCTCGACCAAGCGCTGGAGTACCTCGACAAGGACCGTGCCTTCCTGACCAAGGGCGGCGTGTTCACCGATGGCTACATCGATGCCTACATCGACCTGAAAATGACCGAGGTGACCCGCTTCCGCATGGCCACCCACCCGGTCGAGTTCGACATGTACTACAGCCTCTGACGCCGGTGCTGCATCAAGAAGGGACGGCGAAAGTCGTCCCTTTTTCGTTGGACAGGGAATTCCATTCGTGCTCGACAATCTTAGAACGGTGGAGTAGTGGTGCCACAAGGCGCGCGCTCTGCACGGTCGATGGTCGACACGGGGGGTTTCAAATGCGGCTTTTTCACACAACGCGGGGCGCACGGAGGTGGGCTGGAGTCGTCGGCGCGCTGGTGCTGGCGGCTGGGGTGCCTTTGCAGCAGGCAAAGGCGCAAAGTGACGCGCCGGTCTACAAGTGCCCCGGCAACCCGGTGCTCTACACCGATGCGATCAGCGCGAAGGAAGCCAAGACCAGGGGTTGCAGCGCCCTCGATGGCAGCCCCATCACGGTTATTTCACCGACCAAGCGCAGCGTTGCCAGCGAGACGAATGCGTCGGCCCCGCGTTCCCCTGAGAACCGCGTGGACCCACAAGAGCAGCGCGCACGCGACAGCGATGCGCGCCGCATCCTCGAAGCCGAGCTGCAGCGTGAACAACAGCGGTTGACCGAAATGCAGGCCGAGTACAACAACGGCGAGCCCGAACGCCTGGGCAGCGAGCGAAACTATCAACGGTACCTTGACCGTGTCAGCGACCTCAAAGCTGGCATCGCGCGCAAGGAAAGCGACATCAGTGCTTTGAAGCGTGAACTGACCAAGGTGCCGTGACGGTGATAACGCCAGCCGGTTTGCTGCAATGCCCTTGCGCGTGAGCACCGGGATGCCAGAGGCAGCGTCGCCCTATGCCGCCTTCGACCATTTGGCGACCATGGTCGCCGTGGTGCGGCCCAACGGCCACTGCGTGTTTGCCAACGCATCGTTCGGGGATGTGCTGGGTTGGTCCAGCCGCAGCGTGCTGCGCGATTCGTTGTATGACTGGTTCGTGGATGGGCAAATCGTGCGAGACGCGGTGGCGGCACTGGTGCGCAACGACTTCTCGTCGAGCCGCTTCGAGGCGGCGCTGCGACGGCCGGCGCTGGCGCCTGGCGAGCCGCTGCCGGTGCACGTGATCGTCAACCAGATCGATGGCACGACCGATGTGCTGATTGAGCTGGTCGCGATCGAACAGCAGACGCGGCAAGACCGCGAGGAGCGCGCGCTCGGCCAAGCGCGGGCCAACAAGGAGCTGATCCGCAACCTGGCGCACGAGATCAAGAACCCTCTGGGCGGCATCCGCGGCGCGGCGCAGCTGCTGGAGATGGAGGTCGAGTCGCGCGCGCTGACCGAATACACCCAGGTCATCATCCAGGAGGCCGACCGCTTGCAGGCGCTGGTCGACCGTCTGCTG
>JAKFUQ010000131.1 GCA_021732645.1 Rhizobacter sp.
TCGTCATGCCGCCGCTGACCAGCGAGGCGATGAACATCATCAAGAACTCGTCGGTGGCGTTCGCGGTCAGCGTCGCCGAGTTGACGATGTTCGCGCTGCAAGCCGGCGAGGAAACCTCGCGCAACACCGAGATCTACCTCGCGGTGACCGGGCTGTACTTCGTCTCGGCATTCATCATCAACCGCATCGCGCTGACCATCGAGAACCGGGTGCAGGTGCCCGGAACGTGGGGAGGTGTGCGTTGAACCTCGACTTCTCGTTTCTCGACGCGGGTGTCGTCACCGGTTTCATCCTCAAGGGCTTGATCTTCTCGATGCAGCTGACGCTCGTCGCGATGGTCGGCGGCATCGTGCTCGGCACGCTGCTGGCGCTGATGCGGCTGTCGGGCAAGAAGTGGCTGGTGATCCCGGCGGCCTTCTACGTCAACACGCTGCGCTCGATCCCGCTGGTGATGGTGATCCTGTGGTTCTTCCTGCTGATCCCGCTGCTGATCGGTCGGCCGATGGGCGCCGAGCTCAGCGCCATCATCACCTTCACCGTGTTCGAGGCGGCCTACTACTCGGAAATCATGCGTGCCGGCATCCAGTCGGTGCCCAAGGGGCAGGTGAACGCAGGCTATGCGGTGGGCATGAGCTATGCGCAGACGATGCAGCTGGTGGTGCTGCCGCAGGCGTTCCGCAACATGCTGCCGGTGCTGATGACGCAGACCATCATCCTGTTCCAGGACACCTCGCTGGTCTATGCGATCGGCGCCTACGACTTGCTCAAGGGCTTGGAGATCGCCGGCAAGAACTTCAACCGCCCGGTCGAGGCCTACCTGGTTGCGGCGCTCGTTTATTTCGTGATCTGCTTCAGCCTGTCGATGGCCGTGAGACAGCTGCAGAACAAGATCGCCATCATCCGATAGGACCTCCGCCGTGATCGACATCAAGAACGTCAGCAAGTGGTACGGCAGCTTCCAGGTGCTGGACGACTGCAGCACCAGGATCCAGAAGGGCGAGGTCGTCGTGGTCTGCGGCCCGTCGGGCTCGGGCAAGAGCACGCTGATCAAGACGGTGAACGCGTTGGAGCCGTTCCAGAAGGGCGACATCGTGGTGGATGGCATCAGCATCGCCGACCCGAAAACCAACCTGCCGAAGCTGCGCGCGCGGGTCGGCATGGTGTTCCAGCATTTCGAGCTGTTCCCGCACCTGACCGTCACTGAGAACCTGACGCTCGCGCAGATCCGCGTGCTCAAGCGCAGCCCGGACGACGCCAAGGCCCGCGGCCTGAAGATGCTCGACCGCGTCGGGCTGATGGGGCACAAGGACAAGTTCCCCGGCCAGCTGTCGGGTGGTCAGCAGCAACGCGTGGCCATCGCCCGCGCGCTGTCGATGGACCCGATCGTGATGTTGTTCGACGAACCCACCTCGGCGCTCGACCCCGAGATGGTGGGCGAGGTGCTCGACGTGATGGTGCAACTCGCCAACGAGGGCATGACGATGATGTGCGTCACCCACGAAATGGGCTTCGCACGCAAGGTCAGCCATCGCGTGATCTTCATGGACGCCGGCAAGATCGTCGAGGACTGCACGCGCGAGGGCTTCTTCGGTAACCCCGAGCAGCGCTCGCCGCGGGCCAAGGAATTCCTCTCGAAGATCCTGCAGCACTGAGCCTGGGCCGGAACCCACCAGGCCTCAGATCGCGAACATCGCCTGCAAGTTCGCCAGCACCTGCGCGAGGGTCGGCGCCTTGACGGCGCCCAGCCGCTGCACCAGCCGTTGCCGGTCCAGCGTACGCAACTGATCCAGCAGGATCAAGCCGTTCTTGCGTTGAAACGAAATCGGCACACGAAACGGCGCAGGTCGACTGCCGGTGGTCATCGGGGCCACGATGAGGGTGCGCAGATGCTGGTTCATTTCCGGCGGTGACACGACCACGCAAGGCCGCGTCTTTTGAATCTCGCTGCCGATGGTCGGATCGAGTGCGGCCAACCAGATCTCGCCACGATGTGGCGCGCCCGCGGAGGTCACCACGCCAGAGCCCCGTCGCCTTCGTTGGCGAATTCAGGCCACACCGGCTTGTCGTCACCCGCAGCGGCGATGGCAGCACTGGCCTCAGACCAACCTTCTCGCGGGGATCGTTTGGTGGGGCGCAGCACGATGGCGCCGTTCTCGACCCGCATCTCTGCCTCTCCCGTCAGGCCGACCTCGACAAGCAGTGGCTTCGGGATGATGACGCCTTGGGAATTGCCCAGTTTGCGCAGCGTGGTCAACATGGCCGTGATCCTTGAAAGTTTGACATTGTTATAACATTCCTGGGCAAGGATTGTCGATACGTCGACCGTGCTCGCAGAGTGCGATAGCGCCGTGCAAAATTGCCTGATGAACTTGTTGCCCTCGACTTTGACGCTGCGGCGTCCCGACGACTGGCACCTGCACCTGCGCGATGGTGCGGCGATGGCCGCGGTGCTGCCCGACACCGCGCGACAGTTCGCCCGCGCGATCGTGATGCCGAACCTGAAGCCGCCGGTGACCACGACCGTGCAGGCGCTGGCCTACGCCGAGCGCATCCGCGCGGCGCTGCCCTCAGGCCTCACGTTCGAGCCGCTGATGACGCTGTACCTGACCGACCGCCTGCCCGCTGACGAGATCGTTCGTGCGAAGGACGCCGGCATCGTCGCGGTCAAGCTCTACCCGGCCGGTGCCACCACCAACAGCGATGCCGGCGTGACCGATCTGCGCCTCACCTACCCGACGCTCGAAGCGATGCAGCGCGCTGGCATGCCGCTGCTGGTGCACGGCGAGGTGACCGATGCCGACATCGACCTGTTCGACCGCGAGGCGGTGTTCATCGACACCAAGCTGATCCCGCTGCGGCGCGATTTCCCCGAGCTGAAGATCGTGTTCGAGCACATCACCACCCGCGAAGCGGCGCAGTACGTGGCCTCGGCGGGCACGCATACCGCGGCCACGCTGACGGCACACCACCTGCTCTACAACCGCAATGCCCTGTTCATGAATTCGCGTGGGGCCGCTGGTTTGAGTCCTCATCACTACTGCCTGCCGGTGCTCAAGCGCGAGGTGCACCGCCAGGCGCTGGTCGCGGCGGCCACCTCGGGCAGCGATCGCTTCTTCCTCGGCACCGACAGCGCACCGCATGCGGCGCACCTGAAGGAGCACGCCTGTGGCTGCGCCGGTTGCTACACCGCGCTGACGGCGATCGAGCTGTACGCCGAGGCCTTCGAGGCGGCGGGTGCGCTGGAGCGCTTGGAAGCCTTCGCCAGCTTTTACGGGCCCGATTTCTACGGCCTGCCGCGCAACAGCGGCACGATCACGCTGCGCCGCGAAACCTGGACGCTGCCTGACTCGCTGCCGTATGGCGACGGACAGTTGAAGCCGCTGCGTGGCGGCGAAACCCTCACCTGGCGCCTGGTCGCCTGAACCTGGACCCTCCATGGACACCACCCACCGCATCGCGCTGCTGATCGATGCCGACAACGTCTCCGTCGATGTGCTGCGGCAGATCCTGCACCGGCTGCAACTCACCGGGCATCGCCTGCAGCACCGCCGCGCCTACGGCAGCGTGCAGAAGGCGGTCGAGTTCGCCGAAATCTGCCGCGACCACGCGATCCGCTTCCTGCCCAGCACCTTCGCCGGGCCGAATGCGACCGACATCGCGATGGCGATCGACGCGGTCGAGCTGATGCTGCGCCAGCCGGTCGACGAGGTGGTCATCGTGTCGTCCGACATGGACTACTCGCCGCTGATCGTGCGGCTGCGCGAGCTGGGCTGCCGCGTCACCGGCTACGGCCAGCAGGGCAAGTCGGGCCGCGACATCGAGCGCGACTACGAGCGGGTCTACGACAGCTTCGAGGTGGTCGGGCTGAGCAAGGCGCGAGCCAGCAGACCGAGTAACTTGAGCGAGTCAAAGCGAGCTGTGGCTGAACTTGTCGCGGCAAAAGTGGCGCTGACCCCGCCGGTGCCAGCCCCCGTTCCTCCTGCGCCCAAGGCGTCTCCTGCACCTGTAGGCAAAGTGGCGCAGAAGCGAGCTGCACCATCGCCTCGACCTGCTGCAAAGAAGGCGACTCCTGCTGCCAAGGCTGCGGCCCGGGCCTTGCCCGCAGCCGTAGATGCGGTGCTCGAGGCCTGCCCCGACCTGCGCGGCGGCGCGCCGGTGCGCCTGAACGGTGTGGCGGTGGCGCTGCGCGAGCGTGGGCTGCTGACCAAGAGCGGCAAGACCACCTCCTTCTTCAAGAAGCTGGAGACGCATTTCGCGCTGCTGCCGGTGGACAAGCCTGAATCGGTGCGGTTTCTGGGCGCGGTGGCGCCGGCTTGAAATTCAGCACCCGGACCGCATAACCTCGCCACGGTGTTCCTGAAAGGCTACCCATGAAGCGCATTGCCTTGTTTTTGCTGACCAACGTCGCCGTGATGGTGGTGCTGGGCATCGCCGTCAGCGTGCTGGGCCTCAACCAGTTCATCAGCGCCAGCGGGCTGGACCTCGGCGCGTTGCTCGGCTTTTCGCTGGTGATGGGCTTCGGTGGCGCCATCATCTCGCTGCTGATCAGCAAGCCGGTGGCCAAGTGGAGCACCGGTGCGCAGGTCATCAATGAATCGCCCGACGCCACCCACCAGTGGCTGGTCAGCAGCGTGGCCCGCTGTGCCGAAAAGGCCGGCATCACCATGCCCGAGGTCGCGATCTACGACGCCGCGCCCAACGCGTTCGCCACCGGTGCGTTCAAGAACTCGGCGCTGGTGGCGGTGTCGACCGGGCTGGTGCAATCGATGACGCGCGAAGAGGTCGAGGCGGTCATCGGCCACGAGGTGGCGCACATCGCCAATGGCGACATGGTGACCATGACGCTCATCCAAGGCGTGATGAACACCTTCGTGGTGTTCCTGTCGCGGGTGATCGGCTATGTGGTCGACAAGATGATCCTGCGCAACACCAGCGACCGCCCCGGTGTGGGCTACCTGGTGACCACCGTGGTGATGGACTTGCTGCTGGGGGTGCTGGCCGCGATCATCGTTGCCTGGTTCTCACGCCAGCGTGAATTCCGCGCCGATGCGGGATCGGCGCAACTGCTGGGCCGCAAGCAGCCGATGATCAATGCGCTGGCGCGCCTGGGCGGGCTCGACCCCGGCGAGATGCCCAAGACCATCAAGGCGATGGGCATCAGCGCGCGGCCGAGCGGCATCATGGCGCTGTTCTCGACCCACCCGCCGATGGAAGAGCGGATTGCGCGGTTGCGCGATTCGGCCTGAGGACCGCACTCCGCCGACGCTCGACCATCCCGCGTTGAGGCCGAGCGTCGGCAGCGTTCAGGATGGCATCATCGAGCGATGTTTTGGTTATTCACCGGGCTGGCGATGGCGCTGACCGTACTCACCGTGCTGCCGCTCTGGCGTCACGAGGCGTGGTGGGTGCGCGGGCAGGACTTCCCGCGCTTGCAGTACGCAGTGGTCGCGGTTGCACTGGGCGCTGCCGGGTGGTCGCTGCTCGATCGCAGTGAGTGGCGCACCTGGGCCGTGCTCGGGCTGTGCCTGGCCTGCCTGATATGGCAGCTCTGGTGGATCGTTCCCTACACGCGCCTGTACAAAAAAGAAGTCCGCGACGCTGTAGCGCCGAATCCCGACGACTCGCTGCGCATCCTCGGTGTGAACGTGCTGATGCCGAACCGGCGCGCCGACGATTTGCTGGCGATCGTCCGCAACGCCCGGCCCGACGTGATCATCGCGGTCGAGACCGACCTCTGGTGGCAGCAGCGTCTCGACGTGCTCGAGCGCGACTACCCGCACACCATGAAGTGTCCGCTCGACAACCTCTACGGCATGCTCGTCTACTCGCGCCTGCCGCTGCAGGACGGCGCAGTGCAGTATCTGGTGGAGCCCGACATTCCGTCGATGCACGCCATGCTGGTGCTGCGCTCGGGCCGACGCGTGCGGCTCCACTGCGTGCACCCGAAGCCGCCGAGCCCGACCGAGAGCCCCGACTCCGTGGCGCGCGACGCCGAGCTCATCGCGCTGGCCAAGAGCGTGGCCGAATCCGAAATCGACCTGCCGGTGGTGGTGGCGGGCGACCTGAACGACGTGGCATGGTCGGCGACTACGCGTCTGTTTCGCAAGATCAGCGGCCTGCTCGACCCGCGTGTCGGCCGCGGCATGTTCAACTCTTTCCACGCCGACATCCCTTTTCTGCGCTGGCCGCTCGACCATTTTTTTCACAGCGCGCACTTTGCGGCGGTGAGCGTCCGGCGCCTCGAGCACTTCGGAAGCGACCACTTCCCGATCCTCATAGAAATCGCGCTCGTGCCGGGCGTGGCGGCGATCCAGGAAGCACTCGAGCCGGATGCCGATGATGAAAAGTGGGCGGCCGACAATGCGCGACAAGGAGACGTCTCGGGTGCCGACGTGCACACGCCCCGCTGACGCCAGGCGGAGGGCGATTGCGTGGGCGCATTCCCACACGCATTGTCTGCCGCAGCATCCTGAGATAATCGTTGCGGTGAAGCAAGCCAGACCGCCGCTGGTGCAGGGTCCCGAAAGGGCGCACTGGAGGAAGGTCCGGACTGCACAGGGCAGCGCAGCAGCTAACGGCTGTCCACCGCGAGGTGAGGATCAGAGCTACAGAGACGAGTCGGGGCGCGGGTCGCAAGACCTGTGCTTCGGGTGAAACGAGCAATCTCTGCGCGCAGCAACACCAAATAGGCCAGCGTGAGCGGCGCGGCAGCGACCGCGTTCGTTTTGAAGTGTGGCTCCGCACAAGCTGGCGGGTAGGTGGCACCGAGCCGTGCAGCGATGCACGGCCCAGAGGAATGGCGGTCACGGCAGGGCGGTTGCAAGAACGCTCGGCTGCACAGAATCCGGCCTATCGGCTCGCTTCACACTAATTTTTCGGCAGGCACCTGCACGGTGCTTGCTCCTGTCAACTGGACCCGATGAACCCTGACGCTTCCACGCTCTGGCGCCGGCCGCGCTGGGCGCTGGCGGCGCTGCTCGCCTGCCTGGGCATGGTCGGCCCGTTCTCGATCGACACCTATCTGCCGGCGTTCGGTGGCATTGCGTCCTCGCTGAGCGCCACGCCGGTCGAGATGCAGCAGACGCTGTCGGCCTACCTGTTCGGCTTCGCGGTGATGAACCTGTTGCACGGGGCGCTGTCGGACAGCCTGGGCCGCCGCCCGGTGGTGCTGTGGGGCGTGGCGGTGTTCACGCTGGCGTCGGTGGGCTGCGCCCTGTCGCCGCACATCGGTGCGCTGCTGTTTTTTCGTGCGCTGCAGGGCATGGCCGCCGGGGCGGGCATCGTGGTCGCGCGCGCAGTGATCCGCGACATGTTCCCGCCCGCCGATGCGCAGCGGGTGATGTCGCAGGTGACGCTTTACTTCGGCATCGCACCGGCAATCGCGCCCTTGGT
>JAKFUQ010000018.1 GCA_021732645.1 Rhizobacter sp.
CGACTCTTGATGCCGCCGACCGGAAAGGCGGTGCCGCCGAAATAGGGGTCGCCCAGCGGCACGCCGGGGCCCAGCGGATTGATGACCACGTAATCGCTGCCGACCACTGGCGCGCTGCCTTGCAGCGCGCCCAGCGTGGTGAAGCAGCTTTCGTTGCAGGCGAACTGCATCACGTCGTTGCCGCAGGTCGCGGGGCAACTGGCTGGCGTGCCGTCGGAGCCATTGCGGAAGCGGCCGACCGCGCGCACCTCCAGGTATTCGAGAAAGCGCCCCGTCGGGTCGATGCGGATGCTGTTGGGCAATGCGGTCGCCAAGTCGGCGCGCAGCTTGGTGGCGGTGGCATCGATGTCGCTGGCGGTCGTGGCGCGCCGTGTCGCGTCGACGTAGGCGCTCATCGGCAGCTGCAGCAGCGGCACCGTCACCGTGGCCAGGATGCCCAGCAGCGTGATGGCGACGATCAGCTCCACCAGCGTGAAGCCGTGCTGCCGCTTCGACAGGTCAGAAGCTGTTCGGCGCATGGCGTACCCGCAGTCCCTCAGCGACCAGTGTGTCGGCACCTGGGCAGCCCACGCTGACGATCACGCGCAGCGCCTGCGGGCGGCCCTTGGCGTCGTTGGCGGCGATGCCCGTCAGCGCCTGCGCCGCCAGGTTGACCCGCGCCGTGCAGCCGGCCAGCGGGCCCGTGGCATTGATGACATTGCCTTGCTGGTCACACAGCCCGCCCGCACAGCCCGCGCCGGGCATCGTGAAGCCCTGGTAGTCGTTGACGTTGTCGAAGCGTGTGACGGCGCTGAAGCGCGACTCGCCGGCTTCGGGGCCGAGCGCCTCGACCAGTGCAGTGCAGCCGGCGCCGCCGACGCTGGCCGATGTTGCCAGTGCTGCGCGGCTGTCGTTCGGGTCGCAGTAGGTGAACGGCATGTGGGTCACCTCAGCGAGCAAGCCCTGGGCGTAGGCCAGCATCTGCCGGGTCTTCAGCGCCTCGGCCGATTGCGACGACAGTCGGCCCGAGGCGCTGGTCAGGGCCACCGCGACGACGCCCAGCAGCACGATCACCATCAGCACGTCGATCAAGGTGAAGCCTCCCGCCCGCGGCGCAGGCTGGCACGACCGGGATCGGCAGGCGGGTCGCATGGTCAGGCGCCGTGCGTCAGTAAACGATGCCGGTCTCGCGGCTCACCCGGTAGGTGTTGCCGCCCACCGTGACGATGTGGTCGATGTTGGGCGTCGGCTGGCCGGTGGCGGTGAAGCGCACCTGCGCCACGCCACCGATCACCACGCCGTTGGGCACCGCGATCGTGAAGGGGTCGGTGCTGCCCGGCGTGGGCAACGGGGCGGCCGCATTGCAACCGGCGCCTGCGCCATACACCGCGCTCACCATTGCTGGTGTGAGCAGCACGCACACATCGCGCCGCTGCACAGTGGCGATCTTGCGGCTGTGTTGCAGCACAGAGCGCACCTGATCGATAAAGCCGCGCTCTTGCAGAGCGCGGCGGTCGGTCAGGCGGGGCAGAGCCACTGCCGCGAGCACACCCATCACCACCAGCACCATGACCAACTCGACCATGGTGAAGCCGCGGTGGCGGGCTCGCGGTCTGACCATCAGCAGCCGGTGGTGTTGTTGGCTGAGATGTCCGGAGCCAAACCCAACGCGGTCGGCGCGGTGTAGGTGAACGAACAGGTGGCAGCGGCGGTGCCGCCAGTGACCTGGAACGTCATCACACCGCCCGCAGCGACGGCGTCATAGCCTTCGGCTTGCAGCAGGGGACGGGTCGTTGCATTCGACGAAATCAAACCGGCACCCGCGACCACACCGGTCAGCGTGGCCGATGGGTACAAGAAGGTGACGTTGGTCAGGCCCTTCTCGGTGCAGATGGTGCCGTTGCCGTTGACCGCCACGTTGGGGGTGCCAAAGGCACCGCAAGCCGGCTGAACCTGGCCTTGGCGCGCCAGCGCGCTGCCGTGCACCATGGCCGCAGCCGCTGCCACTGCGCCGCGTGCGGCGTTGAGCTTGGCCACGCGGGCATCGCGCTGCAAATTGGTGAAGCGCGGCAGCGCAACCGCTGCCAGCACGCCGAGGATGACGATCACAACGATCAGTTCGATCATCGTGAAGCCGCGTTGGATGGGACGTTGCATGGTGGACTCCGAAAAAAGTTGTGGTCGAGTGAGAGATCCTGTCGGTTCCTCAAACGCCTACCGATGAACCTGCCCCGTGTTTCGGCTGCTTTTTCATTTACTTGATAGCGTGACTGCCCATTTCCCACATCGGCATGAAGACGCCGAGGGCCAGCACCAGCACCATGCCGCCCAGCATCACGATGAGCAGCGGCTCGATCTTGGCCGACAGCGTCTTCAGTTCGTACTCCACCTCCTGCTGGTACATCTGGCCGATTTCTTCGAGCATTTCGCCCAGCGTGCCCGACTCCTCGCCGACCATGATCATCTGCAGCACCACCGGCGTGAAGATGCCGGTGCGGCTGCTGGCCGAGAGCAGCGTTTCACCGTGCTCCACGCCAGTGCGCATGCCGTTGAGCGCATTGGCGATGTGGGCGTTCTCGACCACCTGTGCGCTCAAGGTCAGGCCGTTGACGATAGGCACCCCGCTCTTGAACACCAGGGCCAGGCTGCGCGCGGCCTGCGACAGCACGCCCTTGCGCACCAGAGTGCCTGCGATCGGCAGCCGCAGTTTCAGCCGGTCCCAGGCCAGGCCACCGGCACTCGTGTTGACAAAGCTGCGTGCCGCCAACACGGCGCCGACGGCCACCGCGAGCAAGGCCCACCACCAGTCGAGCATGAAATGCGAACTGCCGAGCAGGATGCGCGTCATCAGCGGCAGTTCGGCGTGCAGGTTCTCGAACACCTTGGCGAAGGCGGGGATCACCGCCATGTTGATCACGCAAATGGCGATCACCATCGCTGCGATCACGAAGCTCGGGTAACGCAGCGCACTGCGCACCTGTTCGCGCATGAACTTCTGAAACTCGAGGTGCTTGAACAGCGACAGGAAAATCTCTTCCAGCCGACCGGTGGTTTCGCCCACCTTGATCATGGCCACGTAGAAGCCGTCGAACACGTCCGGGCGGCGGGCCATCGCGGCGGACAAATCGAGCCCGGCATCGAGCGAGGCACTCAGCTCGCGCATCAGCGTGGCTTCGGCCGCGGTGCCGGCCGACTGCTCCAGCCCACTGAGCGCCCGCATGATGGGGATGCCCGATCGCATCAGGGTGTACATCTGCCGCGAAAACATCATCAGCGCCAGCGGCGTGATGCCGCTGCGCCCTAACAGCCTTGCCAGCACGTCGCCGGCTTCCTGCACGTGTTGCACGGGCGTGATCACCAGCGGCGTCACGCCGGTGCCGATCAGCCAGTCGGCCACATGCCCCGGCGTCTGCGCCTCCAAGGTGCCGGTGACGGCCCGATGCGCCGCATCGCGGCCCGACCAGGTGAAGTTCATGATGCGACCTCAGCGTTGCGTCAGGTCTGGCTGGTCACGCGCATCGCCTCGGCGACGGTCGTGCGGCCCGCGCTGGCCAGACGCACGCCATCGGCGCGCAGGGAGTGGTCGGCAAACGTCTCGCGCGCCACCCGCATGAACTCGCTCGGGTCGCTGTGGCCGGCGGCATGCACCAGCTCGGGCGTCATCTCGATCATTTCGTAGACGCCGGTGCGGCCCTTGTAGCCGGTGCCCCGGCAGGGATCGCAACCGGTGCCGTGGAAAAAATTCGCTGGCTCCAGGCTCTCGAAGTCGTCGCCCAGCTCCAACGACAGCCATTCGCGCTCAAGCACGGTCAGCGTGTGTGGCGCACGGCAGTTGTCGCAGATGGTGCGCAAAAGGCGCTGCGCAATCACCAGCCGCAGGCCCAGCGCCACCATGTACGGCGCAATGCCCATGTCTTGCAGGCGGATCGCCGCACCGGCCGCATCGTTGGTGTGCAGGGTGGAGAGCACCAAGTGACCGGTGAGCGCGGCGCGCAGACCGATCTCGGCGGTTTCCTGGTCACGCATTTCGCCCACCAGCAGCACGTCCGGGTCCTGCCGCAGGCAACTGCGCAGCACGCGGGCGAAGGTGAGGTCGATCTTCTCGTGCACCTGCACCTGGTTCAGGCCGGGCAGGCGGTACTCGACCGGGTCTTCGACGGTGATGATCTTGGTTTCGGGCTTGTTCAGCTCGGCCAGCGCCGCGTACAGCGTGGTCGTCTTGCCGCTGCCGGTCGGGCCGGTCACCAGAATCAGCCCGGAGGTCACGCCCAGATTGGCGCGCAGGCGTTGCAGCACCGCCGGTGGCATGTCGAGCGCATCGAGGCGCAGCCGCTCGGTGTTTTGAGCCAGCAGCCGCATCACGACCGATTCGCCGTGCTGCGTCGGCAGCGTCGAGATGCGCACATCGACGGCGGTGGTGCCGATCGCGAGCTGGAAGCGACCGTCTTGCGGCAGGCGTTTCTCGGCAATGTCGAGCGACGACATCAGCTTCAAGCGCTGCACCATGGCGCCGGCGATCTTCGGGTCGTAGCTGTTCTGGATGGCCATCACGCCGTCGACGCGGGTGCGCACGACGACATGTTTTTCCTGCGGCTCGATGTGCACGTCGGACACCGATTGCGTCATCGCGGTCTCGAAGATCGACTGCAGCAGCCGCACGATGGGGGCGTCGTCGCTGCCCGCGGTGAAGTCCAGGCCGGCCAAGGTCGGCGTCTGGCCGATGTCGGCCGCCACCTCGTTGGCCAGACCCACCATCTCGTCGCGGCGCTGGTAAATGCGCTCGATGCTGTCGAGCAGCAGCCGTTCGGTGACCACCACCGGTTGCACCTTGACGCGCAACAGCCGCACGACCTCGTCGTGGGCGTACATGTCGGTCGGGTCGGAGAAGCCGACCACCAGCGAGTCGCCTTTTTCCTCCAGCACGATGGCGCGGAAACGCCGCGCCTGCGCCTCGGGCAAACGGCGCACCAGCGCCGCATCGAACTCGCGGCGGCGCAGGTCGATGAACTGGATGTTCATCTGCCGCGCCACCACCTCGGCGATCTTGTCGTCGCTGACGAAGCCGAGGTCGGACAGTGTGCGGCCGAGTCGCCGGCCGGTCTTCTTCTGCTCGTCGAGCGCTTGCGTCAGCTGCGCCGGCGTCAGCAGGTCGGCGGCCACCAGGGCGTCGCCGAGTCGAAATTTTTGGGGTGCGTTCATGTCAGCTCTGAAAGGGTGTCATTCACGGACAGCGAGCTTTTGCTCAACATAGGCCAGCGCATCGCCGCGCAGCGATCCGAGGGAACGGGCGCGTTGCAAGGCCTGGCGGGCCAAGGCGGCCTGCCCGCTGGAATCGAGCGACACGCCCAGTCCGAACCACCACACCGCGTTGTCGGGTTGCAAGCGCACGGCCGCCTCGTAGGCACCGGCCGCTTCGCTGTAGCGTTCGGCGCGTGCGAGCAGTGCTGCACGCAGGCCGTGGCCATCGACATCCAGCGCGGGTGCGGCGCTGAGCCGGTCGAGTGCGGCCTGCGCCGAGCCACTTTCGGCTTCGATGCGCGCCAGCAGCATGATCAGGTGCGGTTGCGCAGGCTGACGATCCAGCCCCTCGCGCATCAGGGAAAAGGCGTCATCCAGGCGCTTGTTTTCGATCATCAACACCGCCGCCAGCTCACGTGCGGCGAGGTGGTCGGGGTCGGACTTCAGGGCGTCAATGGCCAGCCCGATCGCCGCGTTGCTGTGTCCGCTGGCGGCCTGGTCGATGGCCTGCTGGTAGGCAATGGCGGCGCGCTGTGCGACGCTGGGCGGAATCACCCGCTTCTCGACGCTGCCGGGGTTGGGCGCAGGCAGGTAGGCCACCGGCATGACCGCAGCCGGTGCAGTGGTTGCGACCGTGGCCATGACCACGGGGCTGGGCGGCGCGGCTTTGATGGACAGCGTGGGCCATGCGGCCAGCGCCGTCTGAAGCGGCGCTGCGGGTGCCCGCGTCGGCGCATGCGCTGCCGGGCGCGGTGAGGCCGTTGCGGCCAGCACCGCAGGCGGCGGCGCACTCGCCGCCACGGGCGTTTCCTTGATCTCATGCTGCGCAACGGTCATGGCCTCGGGCTGCAGCCCGGCCTGGCCCTGCGGGGCAGTGACCATGTCTTGCGGGATCGCCAGCGGTTGCGGCGCCGCCGACGTGGTGTTGAACAAGCTGGGCCATTCACCAAAGGCAGCGGCGGTGGCCAGCGCGACGCCGGCGAGTGCCAGCAGGCCGAGTCGGCGCGGTGAGGCTGTCGGCAGCGCCTGCACCGGGCCGGCCCTGCCGGTGGCGGTGCTGTCGGGGGCGGTGGCCCGGCGCTCATCGAGCTGCGACAGCATGCGGTTGATCACGCTCATGATGGCGCTCCAGTGAGCCGCCGCAGCGGCATCCACCCGGCGGCTGCGGCACCGTCGTTGATGGCGGCCCAGGCATCACGCCAGGTCACCGTGTGCACGCCGCGGCCATAGGCCAGCATCAGTCCCTTGTGGGCCAGCAGGTTGGCGCGGCGCGGCACGCCGCGGGTCGCCCGCCACAGCAGCCAGCGGGCCCCCCGGCTGAACACCGGCGCGCCCCGCCAGCCAGCCACTTGCAGGCGATGGGTCAGGTACTGGTCGAAGTCGTCGCGCGGCAGTCCTTGCAGCTGCGCCGAAAAGGCAATGCGGCTCGCCAGCGAACGCAGGGCACGGGTGCGCAGCAGCTCGTCGAGTTCGGGCTGACCAAACAGCACGATCTGCAGCAGTTTTCGCTTGCCGGTTTCGAGGTTGCTGAGCAGCCGCAGCACCTCCATGCATTCCAGGCCCAGCGCCTGCGCTTCGTCCACGCACAGCACCACCTGGCGGCCGGCATCGGCCTGCCGCAGCAGCTCGGCTTCGAGGCGCTGCACCAGGCCATGTTCGTCCAGCCCACGCTGGCGTTTGAGGCCGAGTTCATCGCCGATGGCGCGCAGCAAGCCGCAGGGCGTGAGCCGTGGGTGCAGCAGGTAGGCGCTGGTCACCAGGCGATCGTCGAAGCTCGCGAGCAACTGGCGGCACAGCAGCGTTTTGCCGGTACCGACCTCGCCGGTGACCTTGACAAAGCCTTCGCCGCTGTCCAGCGCGACGCGCACGGTGTTCAGCGCGGCCTGGTGCGGTCGCCCGCGGTAGGCAAACCCGGTGTCGGGGGTGATGGCGTAGGGGAACTCACGCAGGCCGAAGTGTTCGAGGTACATGGCAGGGCTTTCGCGGCCGCAGGAATCGGGGGTGGGCTCAGAGGGGGTGGTCAGCGGATCACTGCGCCGACGAACCGCTGCCGAGGCGGTTCATGCGCTCGTCGGTGGCGGCGATGTCTTCGCGCCACTGCGCGTCGCCCTTGATGACGGTGGGCTTGATCAGGAACACC